>NZ_JBIXLN010000003.1:0-182142 GCF_045798555.1 Paeniglutamicibacter sp. MACA_103
CGAGCGCGTGATCATCCTGTCCTCCTCGCCGACCATCGTGCAGGAGGACATCGTGATCGACCTTCCGGCCGAACGCGACCAGCTCGAGACCCGCTCCCTGCCGCGCTTCACCGAGCTGCGGCACCACGTCTACGCGGAAATCCAGAAGGCCAAGCAGGGCCACCGCCCCGAGGAAGCCATCACCATGGCGGTGCAGAGTTCCAGCTAGGTTTCACTCCGCATGCCATTGTTGGCGCCCGCAACCGGCCAGACGCCAAGGTTTTCTAAAACCAAATATCCGTTCAGGCAGCATCACCCACGACAACCAGTGGACAATGCGCAGGGGGCGCAATGTTCCGCGGGATCGGCGTTGCCGAACATCTTGGGAAGTGCACCCCGGCGCTCCGGTTGCCGGACTCGGCCCGGACGCAGCCTTTGGATGAATGGACCAATGGATTGGACGATCTGTCCGAGACTCCTGTCACTTCCCTTGCGTAGTGTGAGCTGGGTCGTACACACGGAAGGAACCGCGATGACCAGCAGTCACACGCAAGGCACCACCGAAACACCGAAACTCAAGAAGGTCCTGGGCCGTTGGGACACCCTCGCCATCGGCGTGGGCGCCATGATCGGCTTCGGCTGGGTGGTGCTCACGGGTGACTGGATCACCACCGCCGGCCCGCTCGGCGCCTCCCTGGCCATGGTCGTCGGCGGCGGCATCATGGCCGTGGTCGGGTTGACCTACGCCGAACTGGTCGCGGCGATGCCCCGGGCCGGAGGCGAGCACAACTACCTGCTGCGCGCCATGGGCGCCCGCTGGTCCTTCGCCGGGTCCTGGGCCATCGTCGGCGGCTACATCACCATCGTCGCCTTCGAGGCGGTGGCCCTGCCCAAGACGGCGCTCTACCTCTTCCCCGACCTGAACCGCATCAAGCTCTGGGACATCGCCGGCTCCGAGGTCTACCTGACCTGGGCACTGGTCGGCGTGCTCGGCGCGGTGGTCATCACCGCCATCAACATCCGCGGCATCAAGACCGCCGGGGTGGTGCAGACCTTCGTGGTGCTCTTCCTCTTCGCCATCGGCGCGGTGCTGCTCTTCGGTTCCTTCACCGGCGGATCCACCCAAACCATGGAGCCGTTCTTCAGCAACGGGGTCGCCGGGTTCTTCGGGGTGATGATCATCGTGCCGTTCATGTTCGTGGGCTTCGACGTCATCCCGCAATCGGCCGAGGAATGCGACATCGAACCGCGGCGCATCGGCAAGTACGTCGTGATCGCCGTCCTCATCGCCACCGCCTGGTACGTCATGGTCATCCTGGCCACCTCCTCCGGCATGGGCGCCGCGGCGCTGGCCGGCTCCGAACTGGCCACCGCCGATGCCATGGGCGCGCTCTTCGGCTCGGAGATGATGGCCAAGGTGCTGATCTCCGGCGGCATCGCCGGAATCCTCACCTCCTGGAACTCGCTGCTGATGGGCGCCTCCCGTCTCCTCTACGCCATGGCCGGCTCCGGCATGCTGCCGGGTTGGTTCGCGAAGCTGCACCCCAAGTACGGCACCCCGGTCAACGCCCTGCTGTTCATCGGCGGGCTCTCGGTGCTCGCCCCGTTCTTCGGTTCGGCCATGCTCGGCTGGCTGGTCGACTCCGGGTCGCCCTCGATCGTGATCGCCTACCTGCTGGTCGGGGTCGCCTTCGTGATCCTGCGCCGGCGCGAACCGATGATGGAGCGCCCGCTGCGCATCGGCGGGAAGGGCAACTTCGGCCAGGTCATCGGCCTGACCTCGGTGCTTTTCTGCGCGGGGCTGATCAGTCTCTACCTGCCGGGCATGCCCGCGGCCATCGGCATCCAGCCGTGGCTGCTCTTCCTGGCCTGGTGGGTCCTGGGCGTCATCTTCCTGCTGCGCGTTCCGCGCGGTGTGGTCCCGGGCATCGACGCCGAGGAGGAACTGCTCACCCGCCTGGCGATGCGCAAGGCCGCCAAGGCGGAGGCCGTCTACGGCCAGGCCCCGCAGGAGGCGCCGGCCAGGAACAACGTGAAGGACTCGGAACACGCATGAACAAGATCCGTCCCCTCGAGGGAATCATCGTCGCGGACTTCTCCCGCGTCCTGGCCGGACCGCTGTGCACCATGACGCTGGCCGACATGGGTGCAACCGTCATCAAGGTCGAGCGTCCCGGGACCGGGGACGACACCCGCAGCTGGGGCCCGCCGTTCTCCGCCACCGGCTCCACCTACTTCGAGTCGGTGAACCGCAACAAGCAGTCGGTCGCCCTGGACCTCACCGATCCGGCGGACCGCGAGGTGGCACGGGAATTGGCGCTGCGCGCCGACGTGCTGGTGGAGAACTTCAAGCCCGGCGGCATGGACAAGCTGGGCCTGGGGTATGCGGAGCTCGCGGCACTCAACCCGGGGCTGGTCTATGCCTCGATCTCCGGATTCGGGTCCGCCGGCGGGGCGCACCTGCCCGGCTACGACTTCATCGTCCAGGCCCTGGGCGGGCTGATGTCCATCACCGGCGAGGCCGGGGAGGAGCCCATGAAGGCAGGGGTCGCGCTGGTGGACGTGCTCACCGCCAAGGACGCAAGCATCGGGGTGCTGGCGGCGCTGCACGCCCGCGCCTCCTCCGGAACCGGCGCCCACGTGGAGGTCAACCTGCTCTCCAGCTTGCAGGGCGCGCTGGCCAACCAGGGCCAGGCCTACCTGGGGGCGGGCAAGGTTGCCTCGCGCATGGGCAACGAGCATCCCTCGATCGTGCCCTACCAGCTGCTCTCATGCGCCGACGGATCGGTGGCGGTGGCCTGCGGCAACGACGGCCAGTTTGCCAGGCTCTGCGCCGAGATCGGGCAACCGGAGCTGGCCAAGGACGCCCGCTTCGCCACCAACTCGGCCCGCGTGGCCCATCGCGCGGAGCTCATCCCGTTGCTCGAAGACGCGCTGGGCGCGGACACCGGGGCGAGGTGGCAGACCCGGTTCACCGCCGTGGGCGTGCCCGCGGGCAAGGTCGCGGGCATCGACGAGGGCCTGGACTACGCCGAATCCCTGGGACTGGACCCGGTCATCGAGGTGCACAACGCGCAGGGGGACACCGTGGGCAGGCAGGTGCGCCACCCCATCACCTGGACCCCGGCGCTGGATGCCCCTGCCATGGCGCCGCCGCAGCTGGGCGAACACACCGAAGCCGTCCGGGCCTGGCTGGGCAGCGACGCGGAATCGATGGCGGAGTTCCAGGCCCTAGCCCAGCCCCGGCCCTGAGGTCTCGCGGCGCAGCGCCAGCCACAGGTGCGCCGCGACATCCGGGTCGTCCAGGTCCACGCCGATGAGCGTGGTGGCCACCGAAATCCGGTGGCGCAGGGAATTGCGGTGGATGCCCAGGGCCCGTGCCGCATCCTCCCAGGTGCCGCGCGCCGCGAGGTAGGCGCGCACCGTGCCCAACAGGTCGGCGCGGTGGTAGTCGGCCAGCAGGCGAACCCAGCCGGCGGCCTTGGCATCCTCGCTGGCGTTGACCGCAACCAGCCGTCCGGCCGGGGCCTGCAGCGTGGCCCGGCGCAACACCGCAAGGTTGCCCGGGATCTCTCCCAAGCTCACGGGCTCGCCCAGCGCGGCGGCCAGCGATCCGGAGACCTCGGGGTCGGCCAGGGCAGGCAGCCCCAACAGGGCATCTTGCTCCAGGGACTCGCCGGGCCCGTCCGCGGGCTTGCTGCCGATCCCGGAGGCCGGCAGGACCAGGTACAGGATCTCGTCCTGGACGTGGCGCAGCGTGCAGGCATCCACCGCGGCGGACAGGTCCGGCAACCCCGGGTCCGCGAGAAGCCGCGCCGCTGCCCGTGCCGCCAGCCCCGGGTCGTCCCCGGATGAGAGCCTGATGCCCAGCAGGCGGACCCGGTTGGGAAGCTCGGCCAGTCCCAGGTCCTCGGCCACCATGTGCGCGGCCTCGGTCTGCCCGTGCAGCAGCAGCTTGGTCGTCGCGGCGCCCAGCGCATGGGCGGTGCCGACGACCACCTCGCGCTGCCTGGCCCGCAGGGCCAGCAACGTGGAGACCGTCATGATGATCTGCCGGTCGGCGCGGGTCAGCGTGCGCCCCGAGCCGATGCACAGGAACCCGTGGATCCGCGCACCAAGCAGGATCGGGTACAGCACCACGGGCTGGCCGTGGAGCTCAAAGGTGGCGGCCGAGGGGACGCCTGCCTTGTTGAAGCGAATCGACTCGGCGCGCAGGTCCTCGACCAGGGCGCTTGCGGAGGCGGGCCACACGGTCTCGGTTCCGGCATCCGCCGGAAGATAGGCGGCCCAGCCGCCGAGCGCCTGGGCGAGTCCGCGGACCACGGCGCTGGTGGCGTCGGGGCGCATGGCCGCCCTGGCCAGCGCCGTTTGCGTGCCGAGCGAATCCATGAGGTTGGCGGTGTCGTCCCGGGTGGACAGCCGCCAATACGCGCGCGAGACATGCTGGAACGGCACCCCGTCCGGGACGATCGCCAGCTCGATGCCCGCCGCGCGGCTGGCGGCCAGTACGTGCCCGGGCACCTGCTTCAGCCATGGGCCCAGGCCCAGGCCCACGGCACGAACCTCTTTTGCCCCGAGCCGCTTCATGTATGCGAGCGAGAGCGCCGCCGACTTTGCGAAGGGCATGCCGGTGGTCAGCAACAGCTCGCCGCCCTCCAGGTACGGGGTGGGGTCCTCCAGCTCGGAGACATGGACTCCCGTCACCGGCTTGGCGCTGAATTCGGCCCCGGGGCTGGGCACAAGTTCGGGTCCGAGTTCGGCACCCAACTGCAACAAGGAAATCATGGGTTGAATTATCCAACACAGAGGGTCGTGTTGGGCAAATCATCCAATGACGCGTGTCACGTTTTCGCATAGCGTGGAGCCCATGACCGAAACACTTCTGGCCGTTGACGCCGAGACGCTCCCGCAGACCCGCCACCTTGCCACCTCCATCCCCGGCCCGCGCTCCACGGCCATGCACGCCGAACGCACCGCACAGGTGACCAACGGCTTCGGCATCACCCTGCCGGTCTTCGTGGCCCGCGCGGACGGCGGAATCGTCGAGGACGTCGACGGCAACCGGCTCATCGACTTCGCCTCCGGCATTGCCGTGACCTCGCTGGGGGCCAGCAACAAGCGCGTGGCAGAACGCGTTGCCGCGCAGCTGGACGCCTTCACCCACACCTGCTTCATGGTCACCGAATACGAATCCTTCACCCAGGTCTGCAAGTGGCTCAACGCCAACACCCCCGGCGACTTCGACAAGCGCACCGGGCTGTTCTCCACCGGTGCCGAGGCCGTGGAAAACGCCATCAAGATCGCCCGGGCCGCCACCGGACGGCCCAACGTGCTGGTGTTCGACGAGGCCTACCACGGCCGCTCGCTGCTCACCATGGCCATGACCGCCAAGGTCAACCCCTACAAGCTGAACTTCGGTCCGCTTCCCGCGGAGATCATCCGCGCCGCCTCGGCCAACCCACTGCGTCCCGCCGAGGGCCTCGAATCCGGGGCCGAGGCGGCACTGGAATCCGTGGAGGCCACCATCCTGGAACACGGAGCGGACACCTTCGCCGCCATGGTCATCGAGCCGATCCAGGGCGAGGGCGGCTTCATCGTCCCGGCCGCCGGCTTCATCCCGGGCCTGCGCAAACTTGCCGACAAGTACGGCATCGTGCTGGTCATCGACGAGATCCAGGCCGGCATGGGCCGCACCGGAACGCTCTTCGCCTCCGAGCACGAGGGCGTTGCGGGGGACATGATCCTCACCGCCAAGGCACTGGCCAACGGCGTCCCGCTCTCCGCGGTCACCGGACGCACCGAGCTGATGAACGCGCCGCACGCGGGCGGCCTGGGCGGCACCTATGCCGGAAACCCGCTGGCCTGCGAGGCCGCGCTGGCGGTCTTCGAGCAGTTCGAGGACGGCACGCTGCTGGCCAACGCCCGCCGCATCGAGGCGGTCGCCCGCGAGATCCTTGAGCCGCTGCTTTCCTCCACCGGCATCGTTGCCGAGGTCCGCGGCCGCGGCGCGATGCTCGCCATCGAACTGGCCGACGCAGGGACCCTGGCCCCGCGCGCGGACCTGGCCAAGGAGATCTCCGCCGCCTGCCACGCCGCCGGTGTGCTCACCTTGACCTGTGGCACCCACGGCAACGTCGTGCGCCTGCTGCCCCCGCTGGTGATCGGCGAGGCGCTGCTGCGCGACGGGCTGGACGTGCTCGCCCGGGCAATCACCGACGCCGCCAACTAGCACCGGAACACTTCACCCCCCCCCGAACTTTTTGGAGAACACCATGACCCTCACCATGCACGACCACGAAACCCACCAGTTGGACCCGGCTGACCTGATCAACTTCGATGCGCTTCTCACCACCGAGGAGCTCGCGCTGCGTTCCAAGGTGCGGACCTTCGTCGAGGAGGCCATCAAGCCGAACATCGCTTCTTGGTACGCCGACGCGGTCTTCCCGCTGGAGATCGTCCCGGAAATGGCGAAGCTGGGCCTGCTGGGCATGCACCTGAAAGGCTACGGCTGCGCCGGGGCCACCGCGGTGGAGTACGGATTGGCAGGTTCCGAGCTGGAGGCAGGGGACTCGGGGCTGCGCACCTTCGTCTCGGTGCAGGGTTCGCTGGCCATGAGCGCGATCTACAAGCACGGCTCCGAGGAGCAGAAGCAGGAGTGGCTGCCGAAGATGGCGGCGGGCGAGGCCATTGGTTGCTTCGGTTTGACCGAGCCGACGGCCGGCTCTGACCCCTCGGCAATGAAGACCTTCGCCCGCAAGGACGGGAACGATTGGGTCATCAACGGCACCAAGCGCTGGATCGGGCTGGCCAACGTCGCCCAGGTCGCGGTCATCTGGGCGCAGACCGACGAGGGCATCCGCGGCTTCGTGGTGCCCACCCAGACCGCCGGGTTCAAGGCGACCCCGATCGAGCCCAAGCTCTCGATGCGCGCCTCCATCCAGTGCGAGATCGAACTGACCGACGTGCGCCTGCCCGCGACCGCGGTGCTGCCCAACGTCACGGGGCTCAAGGGCCCGTTCTCCTGCCTGAACGAGGCCCGCTACGGGATCATCTGGGGCGCCATGGGCGCGGCCCGCGACTCCTTCGAGGATGCGCTGGCGTACTCGCAGCAGCGCATGCAGTTCGACAAGCCGCTGGCCGGGTACCAGATGACCCAGCAGAAGCTGGTGGACATGGCCCTGGAAATCAACAAGGGCTACCTGCTGGCCCTGCACATCGGGCGCATGAAGGACGCCGGCACCCTGGATTTGCACCAGATCTCGGTGGGCAAGCTGAACAACTGCCGCGAGGCCATCAAGATCGCCCGCGAGGCCCGCACCATCCTGGGCGGCAACGGCATCACGCTGGAGTACTCGCCGCTGCGCCACGCCAACAACCTCGAATCCGTGCGCACCTACGAGGGCACCGACGAGGTCCACACGCTGATCCTGGGCAACAAGCTCACCGGCGTCCCGGCCTTCCGCTAAACACCCCCCACCATCGTTTCGAGAGGAACGCCATGACCGAAACCATGACGCATACCGACACCGTTCCGCTGCGCCTGCTCATTGACGGGCAATGGATCGACGGCGCCGGTGCGGGCCTGAAATCCACCTCGCCCGCGAACCCCGGGCACGTGGTCGCCGCCGGTGGCACCGCAACGGTGGACAACGTGCGCACCGCCATGGCGGCCGCGCGCGCGGCCGCCGCCGAATGGGCCGCAACCCCGATGGCCGAACGCGGGGCATACCTGGCCCGTGCCGCGGCGATCATCACGGCCAACGCCGACGCGTGGGGCGGCGAGCTGGCCCGCGAGGAAGGAAAGACCGCAGTTGAGGGCACCGGAGAGGTGCTGCGCGCCGCGCAGATCCTCTCTTATTACTCCGCCGAGTCCGACCGCCTGGCCGGGGAGGTCTTCTCCTCCCCGCGCCGCGGCGAGCAGATCCTGGTGACCCGCAAGCCGTTGGGCGTCGTGGGCGTCATCACCCCGTTCAACTTCCCCATTGCGATCCCGGCCTGGAAGATCGCCCCGGCACTGGTCTTCGGCAACACCGTGGTGTGGAAGCCCGCCTCCACCGTGCCGCTGCTGGCGATGCGGCTGGCCCAGGCCTTGGTGCAGGCGGGCCTGCCGGCCGGCGTGTTGAACCTGGTCATCGGATCCGGTGCGCTCGGAAACGAGATCGTGAACCACCCGGACCTTGACGGGCTCACCTTCACAGGTTCCACGGGCGTGGGCCGCAAGCTCGCCGCCGCAGCCGCCGGCGCCGGGGTCCCGATCCAGGCCGAAATGGGCGGCAAAAACGCCTCGGTCGTGCTCGATGACGCGGACGTGGAACTCGCCGTGGAACAGGTGCTCCTCGGCGCCTTCCGCTCCACCGGGCAGAAGTGCACCGCCACCTCGCGGCTGATCCTGCAGGAGAAAATCGCCGATGCGTTCCTGGCACGCTTGCGCGAACGCCTCACTGAGTGGAAAACCGGGGACCCGACGGATTCCTCCGTGCACATGGGGCCGGTGGTCTCGGGTGCGGCCGCGGAGCAGATCCGTGCCGGCATCGCCGCCTCGATCGCCCAGGGAGCAGTCGTCACCTTCGAAGGCGATGTCGCGGGCCTGGGGGACGCCTTCGTGGCCCCGACCGTCCTGGAGCTGCCGACCGGGGAGAACAATGCCTGGCGCGAGGAGTTCTTCGGTCCCGTGCTGGCCGTGCGCCGGGCGGCAACCACCGAGCAGGCGTTCGAGCTGGCCAACGATTCGGAATACGGACTGAGCTGTGCGCTGTTCACCCGGGACCTCTCCAAGGCGCTGGCGGCCATGGAACAAATCGACGTGGGCGTCCTGCACGTGAATTCGGAATCGGCAGGAGCGGACCCGCACGTGCCCTTCGGCGGGGCCAAGAAGAGCGGGTACGGGCCCAAGGAACAGGGCGGTGCGGCGAAGGAATTCTTCACCCACACCACCACGGTGTACCTGCGCGGGGCGTAGGAAACCAGGTTCGGGGCACCCGCCGTCATTCAGCCTGACCGGATGCGGCGGGTGCCCCGAGTCATGTCTAGGATAGGCAACGGGCATGGCAGAAACGTGAGCCAGCGAACAATTGACGAAAGTGCGGACCCAAGAATGAGCGTAGAGACCGGCATCGAGAACATTTCCACCATTCTGGTCATTGGCGCGGGGACCATGGGACGGCAGATCGCGATGACCGCGGCCCTGGCCGGGTACGCGACCACCATCCAGGACATCTCCGCCGACGGACTCGCTACGGCGCGCACTGAACTCGAGGGCTGGGCCGCCTCACGGGTGGCCAAGGGCAAGCTGGAGCAGGCTGCGGCCACCGCGGCGCTGGACGCGCTGGCCTACAGCACCGACCTGGACGAGGCTGCCGCCAACGCCGACTTCGTCATCGAGGCCGCCACCGAGCGCCTGGAGATCAAGACGGCGATCTTCGAAAAGCTCGGCGTGCTGGCCCCGGCCCACGCCATCCTGGCCACCAACTCCTCGACCCTCGGCTCCTCCAAGATCGCGGCGGCCACCGGGCGGCCGGCACAGGTGTGCAACATGCACTTCTTCAACCCGGCGCTGGTCATGAAGTGCGTGGAGGTCGTGCGCCACGGGGAAACCAGCGACGCGACCGTGGCCACCACCATGGAACTTGCGCGGCGCCTGGGCAAGGAGCCGGTGCTGATCAACCGCGAGATCCCCGGCTTCATCGCCAACCGCCTGATGGGGGCGATCCAGCGCGAGGCTCTCTTCCTGGCCGATGAGGGCATCGCCAGCATCGAGGACATCGACACCACCGCCCGCACGGCGCTCGGCCACCCGATGGGTCCGTTTGCGCTGATGGACATGGTCGGGCTGGACGTCATCGACTTCATCGCCCAGGCCACCCACGCGGAGACCGGCGCGGCCGAGGACGCCCCCAACGAGCGGATCGCGGCACTGGTGGCCGAGGGCAAGCTGGGCCGCAAGTCCGGCGCCGGGTTCTACGCCTACAACGGGTAGCAAGGAACCGCTTTATCCCGCCTCGGGTACTGCCGCGGGACGGGCGTCCGGGATTGAGTTGAACCAGCCAAATCGCCGACTTGGGGAAATCAGCTGGACAAAGACCTGGACACCCTTGCGACAGCGTTGTGCGCCTAGCCGGATGACTTTCTGAAGGGCCATACTAAACTTGCCCCGTGGCGGCCCGCAGTCGGGTTGCGACCGTGGATCACTGATGCAGGCCCTGCCTGGCTGGAATCGGGTGAAACGGCTGACGCGGGTACGTTCCAAGTGCTGGCAGTGTCGGGAAAGAGTGGGCCGGAGGACGAAATTTTCCCCCGGCCCTGCGGTCAACCGAGCCATCGGGACCGACCATCGGGACAAGACCACGACGCGGGACCTGTATGAAATAAACCCTTGATTCCAGGTGATTCAAATGGGCCGATTACTGTCCAAGTCGATTGAGCAGCTGCTCGTCGCGCCACGCGACACGGTCTTCCCAGCGATCCAGCGGCAGCATCTGGCGACGTTGAGAAGTTACCTCTGCGACCAAATCCGGGGTCCATTCCGACGTATCGCCTCGTTCTTGGCCCATCCGGCGATAGGTGGGGCCCATGTTCTTGGCGTGTGCCGAAATTCCGCCCCTGGTATTTAGGTCAACCGTTTCGAAGGGACCCATGAAGGTCCAGCGGCGTCCCAGCCCGTCGCGTACCACGGTGTCCACATCATCGACGCTCGCGACTCCATCTCTGACCAGCGCATAGGCCTCTCGCAGGATCGCGCCCTGCAGCCGATTAAAGATGAACCCTTCACATTCCTTGTTCACCAGCACGGGTGACATCCCGGCGCCGGCGTAGAGAGCCCGTGCTCGTTGCACAACCTCGGCACGGGTCTGTGGGTTGGGCACCAACTCAATGACCGGAATGGCAAATGGCGGGTTGCCCGGGTGCGCAACCAGTGCCCGGGACTCCACTCCAGTGCTACCCGCCGAAGTCGTCGTGGTCATGAACGATGATGAGGACGCCACTATGCACCGATCATCGGTAAGTTCGGCCAGCTGGGCAAACAATGGACGCTTGATGTCCTCACGCTCGGGAACACATTCCTGCACCAGGTCGGCACCGCTTACGGCATCGGAGATGTCTGCGATCACGCGCAACCGTTCCGAAATCGCTTCAACCGGCTCCTCGAGCAACCCGTAAGATTCCAGGGTTCGGAGCCGGGCTGTCAGTTCCCCAGGAATGGCCGAGCGGCGGGTCGGATCGGGATCGGTAATGGTCGTCGAGTATCCGGCGCGCGTGAATACCACCGCGAACCCGACGCCGATGGAACCGCCACCGATGATCGCGGTCTTCAGCGCTGGAAACTTCCTAGCCATGGTGTGCTCCTATGGTCATTCCGCCACAAACGTAGAGCGTCTGGCCAGTGACAAATCCCGAACGATCATCGAGTAGGTAACTGACCGCATGTGCAACATCCCGGGGGGTTCCCATCCGGCGCACGGGAACAGAGCCGAGGATGGCCTGGGTTTCCTGGGAATCAGCGGGGTTGGCTTTGCTAAAGAGATCAGTGGCAATCGGTCCCGGACCAACCGCATTGGCAGTGATTCCATGGGCACCTTCTTCCAATGCCCAGGTTCGAGTCATTCCTTGCAAACCTGCCTTGGTAGCCGCGTAAGCCGTGCGCCGCTCTTTGCCAAGTGCCGCGCGCGACGACATGGCAACAATGCGGCCGAATCCCGCTTCCCGCATTCCCGGGAGCAATGCCTGTGCGCACAGGAAGGCACTACGCAGATTCAGCGCGACGGCAGCGTCAAACTCGTCCAGGGTCTGGTCTTCCAAGAGATTGGGGAACACCGCACCAACATTATTCACCAGACGCGTGATCGGACCGTCCTGCAATGCCACCCCGAGTGCGCTTCTCGTGGATTGCGCGTCCGATAGGTCACAAGGAATGGCCCCGGTGCCCGCACGATCCAGAATAATTGGCTGATAGCCGTCTTCCACGCACCGCTGGGCAATTGCTGCCCCAATCCCATTGGCACCACCGGTGATTAACACGCGCCGTGGTGCAGCTTTTTCTCTTGACATCAATTCCTCACTGTCCGAAATTTATCGCTATCGGACGATTATTTCCAGAACGCTCTTGGCCGGCCCGCTGCATGCATCGCAAGTGCCCGGTGGCGGCGGTGACGAACTGACCGGCCAAGAGCAATTAGGCCCGAACCGACGGCGCTTCGGCCATGAGGCGCTGCGCATCTCGGCTGGGGTTCATGAAGATCATTGCGATGATCGCGCCAACGATCGACACGAGCCCAAAGACTTGGAAGGACTGCGCATAGCCTGCGGCTGCGGTGGCTGCACCATCCACAATCGCACCGGTGATCGGGGGAGCCACGATGCCGGCGACTGCTTGAAGCGCCAGGAACACCCCAAGCGCACCGGCCACCTGGTCGGGAGGGCAGATCTGTGAAATTGCGGCGTTGGTGATTGGTGTGACGATGCAACCAACGCCGTAAGCGGCCGACACCACCAAAACCACGGTCATCGGAACATGGATCATCGGCAGGACGACCATTGTTGCACCGCAGAGCAGCAAGCCGACGCCCGGGACGATACCCCGGACGATCTTGGAGCTCACCCCGCGCACCATCAACTTGTCCGTGATCGCGGTGCTGACAAACATTGCGATCAGTGCGGCGATGCTCGGAAAGCCAAACATCGCTCCTGCCTGCAAACGGGTGAAGCCCAAGCCGACCTCGAAATAGGATGGGAGCCAGGTCAAGACGACGGTGATCAGGCCGTACATCGGCACGGCCGCAGCCAGAGCGCCAAGAAAGGTCCGGCTCAAGAAGATCCTGCTCCACTTGACTGCCGGCTTTTTTGCCTTGCCCTCAAGCTTAATCGCGGTGTTCTTGATAGCCGCGTAGGGGCCCGGCTTCCACACGAAGTACCAGAGGACACACCACAGAACGCCCAGACCGGCCAGCGCCAGGAACGAATAATGCCAACCGAAGCGGGCAATGATCAGGGCAAGCAACGGAGCCATGGCGATCTTGGCGGTCGAATTTGCTGCCGAGATGAAGGCACTTGGCAGTCCTCGCTTCTCCACCGGGTGCCAAGTGTAGGTTGCCGACAATACCAGTGCCCCGGAAGGCCCTTCGGCAAAGCCCAAGATTGCTCGCGTGACCAGGAGGACCGTGAAGCTGCCGACAACCACCATGGGCAACATCATGGCCGCCCAGATCAATGCCAATCCGATGAGGGCCCACTTCAGGCTGAACAACTTGTTGATCGAGCCAGCGAAGAATCCTCCAATGGTGAATGCGAAGAAGAAAACGCTGGCGGTAAGGCCGATCTGGCTTGAGGTCAGACCCAGTTCTTCCTTCAGCGGCTGGGCAACCAGCCCCAGCAGCAATTTGTCGCTGTAGTTGATGGTGTAAAGGGCCATGAGCACCATGGTTAGGCCCCATGCGGTAGCTCGCGACTCGGGATTCTTCCCGGGCAGGGTTCTCGGCGTCTTCGTGGTGACTTGCGATTGCTCCGGAGGGGATCCGTTCGTTACGTTTGACATTTTCTACTCCCGTTCGTGAATGTGGTTGCCGTCGTTTGGTTGGGACAGGCGACGGGTGTTAAGGGTGAGTTGGTATTTTGGGTCCTTGGTGAATCTCAGAGTCGTTCCAGGACCATGGCCATGCCCTGGCCGCCGGCCGTGCACATGGTTTCCAATCCGAACTGCTGGTCCGTGGATTGCAGGCCATTGATGAGCGTGGCTGTGATCCGTGCACCGGTCATGCCGAAGGGATGACCCAACGCGATCGCACCTCCATGGACATTGAGCTTGTCTTCCTCGATGTCCAGGGCGCGGGCGCTGCCGATGACCTGCACCGCGAAGGCCTCATTGATTTCAACGAGGTCGATGTCGCGCATACTTAACCCGGCGTGGGCAAGTGCCTGCTTGGAGGCCTCGATGGGGCCCAAACCCATGATCTCCGCCGACAGGGCCGATACTCCCGTGGAAACAATGCGGGCCAAGGGCTTGAGTCCCAGCGACTTCGCCTTGGCGCCGCTGAGGATGATCGCCGCGGCCGCACCGTCATTCAACGGGCAGGCATTGGCAGCGGTCACCGTCCCGTTCTCACGGAAGACCGGCTTCAGCCCGCTGACCGAATCGAGTGTCGTGCCAAACCGGGGGCCGTCATCCTTGGAGACAATCGTGCCATCGGGCAGCGTCAGCGGGGTGATCTCACGTTCGAAGAAGCCTGCCTTGATTGCTGCTTCGGCACGATTCTGGCTCAGTACCGCCCACTGGTCCTGCTCTTCTCGGCTGATGCGAAGATGCTGTGCGACATTTTCGGCCGTTTGTCCCATGGAGATATATGCGTCGGGTACGAATCCCAGTTCGCGAGGATCTTGCCAGATGCCATCACCGGTTGCCAACCGGGCCGTTCGTTCTGCAGCCTGGCTGAACCGCGGGTTCTTGGTGTCCGGCCATGCATCCGAGGTTCCTTTGCCGAACCGGGACACCGCTTCAGCACCGGCGGAGATGAAGGCATCGCCCTCTCCCGCCTTGATGGCGTGGAAGGCCATGCGGCTGGTTTGCAACGATGAGGCGCAGTAGCGTTGCACTGTCGTGGCAGGAATCCAATCCAGCCCAAGGATCTCGGCGACGATGCGCCCCACGTTGAATCCGGTCTCTCCGCCGGGCTGGCCGCATCCCATCATCAAATCGTTGATGAGATGCGTATCTAGTTCCGGAACCTGGTCAAGGGCAGCTCGAACCATCTGCGCTGCCATCTCGTCGCCGCGCAAGCTTGCCAGCGAGCCCTTGTGGGCTCGCCCGATAGGGGAGCGGGCAATGGAGACGATTACTGCGTCGTTGTCCTTGATCGCACTCATGCTGGTTGTTCCGTCGTTTCCAGCTGCGCACCGGGAATCAGGCTGATGAATTCGGCGATACACACCGGCTTGGCGATGCCGTCTGCTTCGAGACGCACTTCGAACTTCAGCTGGATCCCGGCTCGTACCGATTCAACTGACTTCAAAGTCGTAAAACCGCGCAACACCGAGTCCACCGGAACGGAAGCCGGGAATCGTACTCGGTCCAATCCGTAGTTCAGGCGGCTCTTTGCATCCGGAATGCTCAGCAGCTGCTGGTTCACGCCGGCGATCAAGGAGAGCACCAGGAACCCATGGGCAATGGTGGAGCCGGCGGGAGTTGCGGCGGCCTTTTCAGGGTCCGTGTGGATCCACTGCCAGTCGCCGGTCGCTTCGGCGAAGCGGTTGATCCTGTCCTGGGTAATGACCTCGTCGGACGACGGACCGAGTTCGACGCCTACTAAGTTGCGCAGCTCGGGGATGGCCACCGATGTCTGTTGCTGGGTGTTGATGGGGTTCATGATGCGAGTTCCTTTAGGTATTTCTTTGCAGTGAGCGGGCCTACTGCTTCGGCAACGAAGACGGTGCTTCCGGAGCTGGTTCGCGCCTCGAATGAGCAGTGAACGTGAACCGTATCGCCGTTGGTCACCCGATGTGCGGTGGGGATGATGGTGACCGTTTCCCCGGTGATGCTGCTGCCCACGATCTTCGCGGCAAGCTTGCCGGAGCTTAGCCATTGGCTTGGCGAGGAGAATCGCGTCATGGTTTGGGAGGCAAGTTCGAAGAGATACATGCCCTGCAGGATCGTGCCCCCGAATTGTTCGGTGGCAATCCGCGAGTCGGTGTGGATTGGCCCGTCGGTAGCGGTCACGCGCCCAAATTCGTCAAGCAGCGACTGCACCACGACAAACTCGACGGTTTCCACCTGCCTCTTCGGGCCGGCCTGGCCGGGGTTTGTCCCTGAAGTGAACAACCCGAAATCGAATGAACGGCTGGTCGAGGAGTCGGGCTCCTCGGTTTTCCCTGGAACCACGAAGCTCTTGAAGGCGGAGATGACGTGGCGGGAGCCGGTAACGACGCGGCACTCCAGAGTGAAGTTCTTCCTTCCGCGGCGGACGCTCTTGTCGGCCACCAGGACCAGCACGGTTGCCGGCTGATCTACCAATGCGGGAGCATGGAATTCCACGGATTCCTTGGAATGCACGGTTCCCTGTGGGAGTTCGATAAAGTCCTTGACCGCATGCAGCGTGTCGTAGGCCAGGCTGGGCGCCGTCCCGTCGGTGTATACCTGCTGCTGCGGGTCGACGATGTGCGCGAACTCCCGTGTGTGCTCGGCGTCAAAGGTTGAGCGGAACACTCCGAGCGTTTCTCCGGTGACCATGCTGTCCCATGACAACTGAACTTTGGAAGACATTGGGGGTTACCTCCGGTAATGGTGGTTGGTTAGATCAGGTGATGGGGGGAGGGCAGGTCATTCTTGCGAATCTTGCCGGTTGCGGTCATCGGAAGTTCAGCCAGCAGGTGGACCCGTGGCACTTTGTAGGTAGCCATGGATTCCCGGGCCCAATCCTGAATCTGTTCCGCAGTGGCTGTTGATCCGGAATTCAGCTTCACGAACGCGTGAACACTCTGCCCGGTCTTCCCGTCGAGATGCCCCACGACGGCGACCGACTCGATGTCTGGGTTTCGTGACATCAAGACCTCTACCTCGCTGGGAAAGACGCTCATGCCGTTGACCTTGAGCATTTCCTTCTGGCGTCCCAGGTAGTGCAGTGCACCATCGGCGGAGAGCTTGCCGGTGTCTCCGGTGAATACCCAGCCGTCCCTGAGCACGGCGGCGTTTTCCCCGGCGACTTGCCAGTAACCCTTGAAATTCGAGGGGGAGCGCAGGACGATTTCGCCGGCTTCCCCGAGCGGTTTCGGCTCTCCGGTTGCCGGATCGACGATGATGAAATCCGTGCCGGGCATGGGCAGGCCCACGAAGACCGGCTCACTGAGAAGATCAAAGTCGTCGACTTCGAGTCCCGTGGTAAACGTATTGGAAGTATGTGACTCGGTCATTCCGAAACTGGATTCCCGCAGCACGCTGTTGCCTCCGGTGGCGCCTTCCCACTGGCGACGAATGTCCATGGACAGCCGGCGGGAGAAGGACATGGCGCGCAGGTGACGCAGCGAGCCGAGCTGCCGGGCGCTGTCTTCGGAGTTTTCCAAGAGTTCGAGGAAACTTTCCACGACCCCGCTCATGGCGGTCACCCGGTACTTCTCGATGGCCTGCAGACCGGCGGTAACATCCCAGCGCGCCAACAGGACAATCGTTGCTCCGGCAAAGAGGGGTGCGAGGATGCCATTGTTCTCACCGGAGATCCAGAAGATCGGGGTGAATGCGATGACCGCCTCATGTTCCACAGCCTCGGGGCCAATCAATCCCCATGCGATGGCGCAGTTGTGTCCCGCTACCACCATGTTGCGTTGCGTGTGCATGCAACCCTTGGGCTCGCCGGTGGTCCCACCGGTATAGTTCAGTGCCGCAAGCGCGTCGGGATCCATCTCCACCGGGGTAAGCGTCTGTCCGGAAATGAGACCTTCCCAAACGTTCTCGGTTGACTCGGTGGTGGTGTCAGGCGCAAGGAACTTGGGCAGTCGAATGGTTGGTTCATTCGGGACGAGGTCCTGAATATTGATCGGTGCGATGTGCCGTACGGTGGTCATATCCGCTGCACTTACAACGTTCATGAGGTAATTGGGAGCAACAAGGACACTAATGGCCGCGTCGTTGGCCTCGTACTCTAGTTCGCTGCGCTTGAACATCGGGTTGATCGGAACGTGAACGGCTCCGGCCTTGAGCGTTCCCAGCATGAGAACTATGAATTGCGGGCAATTGGGCAGGAATAGTCCGACCCGGTCACCGGGACGAACCTTATGGCGTTGCAACCATCCGGCAAAGCTGTCGCTCCACTGGTCAAGTTGGGCGTAGGTGATGTTGGTGCCGTAGAACTGGATGGCCGTGCGATCCGAGTAGTCGCGTGCGTTGCGCCGGAATATCTCGATGAATGTTTGGCCCTCGAGCTCCTGCGGGAAATCCCGAGGGATGTGAGTCGGCCAGATCGCTTCCTGGAGCTGACGGATTTCCCTAAGTTGTGCCTCGACCCGGAGGATCCACTGCTGGTCGTTAGATGTGGCGCCCACCGGCAACCTCCACAACGATTCCGGTGATGTAGCTGCTCAAATCAGAGCCGAGGAAAAGGGCGGCGTTGGCGATGTCACGTGGATCGCCGGCACGGCCCAACGGGATTTCCTTCTCGCGGGCGGCAAAGATGTCTGCGGGCATTGCTGCGGTCATCGCCGTCTTAATCAGGCCCGGCTGGATCGCATTGACGCGTACGCCCTTGAACCCAACTTCCTTTGCTGCGGACTTGGTAAGACCGACGATACCTGCCTTGGCTGCGGCGTAGTTGGTCTGGCCGATGTTTCCGACCTTTCCGGACATCGAGGACATATTCACGATGGAACCGTGACCCTGCTCTCGCATGATGTCGGAGGCTGCCTTGGTGCCAAGCCAGCATCCAAGCAGGTGGACCTGAATGACTTGGTTGAACTGGTCCAGGCTCATCTTGCGCATGGTGGCATCGCGGGTGATACCTGCGTTGTTAACCATGACGTCCAGTGAGCCGAATTCGGTAACTGCACCGTTTACAAGTGCTCGAACGTCTTCCTCGTTGGTGACGTCACAGCCGATCGCCTTGGCCTGGAAGCCTGCATCGTTGAGTTCTTGAGCGGCTTTCTGTGCGCCTTTTATATTGACGTCCGAGACGACAACCTTGGCTCCCTGCTCGGCAAATACCTGACTGATTTCGCGGCCAATACCTTGGCTGGCACCCGTAACAACCGCAACTTTTCCATCGAGCATTTTCATGGATTCTCCTGATTTGTGGCTTTGACTAGAGATGGACGCGACTGAGATCTAGCACTCAGTCGGTGGTGACTGAAGCCATACCATCGCTCGTTCTTTATACAATATATGATATTCGAAATTTGGCAACACTTTGCTAGGGGAGGCGCGATCGGCCCTTTTCTGGCAATCCAGGTTGCCCAAGCTTGTGGGACTGGTTCCTGGGTAAGCGGGATGGCCGCGCTAGGATATTAGATATGTCTTATAGGAAATTGTCGTGAGCCAGTCCATGCCGTCGGGGATTCTTCAGCCTAAGCAGCTCAGTAACCACATTGCGGAGCGCATTCGCGCCGACATTCTCGGAGGCGTGAGACATCCTGGCGAGTTTTTGCGCCTTGATGAGGTTGCCCAGCAGCTCGGCGTAAGTGTTACTCCGGTCCGTGAGGCGCTCATGGGCCTTAGTGTCGAGGGGTTTGTTCGACATGCGGAGCGACGTGGCTTCATTGTGTCTGCGTTGAAGCGCGGAGACCTTGAGGATCTCTACACGCTGCTTGCGGAAGTGTCCGGACGCCTGACCGAGCGTGCGGCTACAGCTGCGACGCCCCACGATATTGAACAGCTAGAGATCGTTCACAAGCGAATGATCCGGGCCGCCGAGCTTGAGGATTTCGAAAATGTCGAACGGGCGAACGACGAATTTCACCGAATAATCAACAGGGCGGCGGACTCGGCCAAATTGGCGTGGATTCTCCTGAGCATCCTTAAGTACGTCCCAACGCGCTTTTATGCCAACATTACTGGCCTGACGAACATGCTTATCGAGCAACATGGCAACATCCTCGAAGCGATCAAAGGCCAAGATCCCAAGGCTGCCTATGAGGCCATGTATGAGCACGAGCAGCTTGCCATGCGGGAAGTCATTGAGAATCTCGAGCGCCGGGGAATCTTCGAATTGGAACCACAGGAATAGCGATTCCGGCTCCCCCTGGCCCCCCACCCGCAGAATCATATAAAGTATATGAAGATGCCTCGTTGGATTCGCCCGCGGCAACCGTAACCAGAAATTGGGTCCCACTATGCATGCGACAGAGTATGAGGTCCGCGTTCCTGTTCGATGGTCGGACCAGGACATTAACGGGCACGTCAACAATGCCACCATCGTCACGCTGATCGAGGAATCTCGCATCCAGTGGTTGAACAGGGACGCCGAAGCCAAAGGGCTCGTGTTGTTCGCGGGCCCCAAAGTGGTTGTTTCCCTCAATGTGGACTACACAAATTCGGTAACCTCAAAGACCGATCTGAGCGTATCAATCTCAACCGAAAAAATCGGTGAGACGTCATTCACGTTGCGTTACCGCGGCATGCAAAATGGTCTCGAGGTATTCCGCGCCCGCACCGTCTTAGTCGCGCTGGACCCGGAAACGCAGAAGCCACGACCGATCTCCGCAGGCGAAGCCGCGTACCTTCAATCACGGCTTGTTCCAGCTGGCTGACAGCCCGTTCTGCGGGGCGTCTAAACGCCAGCCGTTTCAAGTTCGAGTTCCCTCGGTGAATCTTTGGGCCGGAAAGCGGGCAACGTATCGACCCGCTGACTAGGCTCCCAGATCTGGAACGCACGGCCGGAGGCTAGCCAAAGATCAAAGCTGAATTACCCAACTGCCTCATGGGATCTCCGCAAAAGTCCAGAGGCCTTCGGTCGCACCGACAGTCGAGCGTGATCGCGTGAGGCACCCCGGCGAACCGGGCAGCTCAATCAGCGTGACGTTTTCCAGAGGATGTTTTCTGGGGTGTGGTCGACGAAGTAGGCCAGCCTTCGGGGGCCTTGAAAGGGCGGAATGCTGGCAGTCAGTGTTCACCTGCGCCGGAAAGCCCGTAGATGCGGGTCCTGTCACAAGGGAGGAGCCGCTCGCGCGAGTTTCCGTTGCCTGCGATGCGGGTTCGCCAGTCGAGGGCGTCCGTTGAAGCGAAAGGCTCGCCAGCTCGCCCCTCGACATCGAAGGAGCCGGGGCGGGGCTGACGGAATTCGGCCATGGTTACGATTCATTGACTTGACGTTTCTGATCTCCGCATTCGCGGACATGCTGGTGAGCCCGCTTGCTCGCCTTGCAGGCGGAGCGCTGGCGCTTCCCTGGATTGCACTACTTGCGTTTTCAGTACCTTGAATCCGTTCAGGGTGTTCGGCTTTCCGTGTGATGTGGGGCTTGCTGGCCTACTAAACCGGGCGAGCAAAGCCCGGAATCTGCACGATCAGGAAGTAGATCGGTCCCGGCGGTCGCGAAGTCAATCGCCGGCTCGATCATATTGGCCGCGGACCTAATCGATGGCATCGCGTTGGAGCCGGTGCATTTGACCGTGGGGCCTCTTGGTTTTTGGCGTTGAACCACGCAAACAGGAGGTGCAACGGGACCGTTGGGCAGGTGCGGAACCACCGCATCCGCATGGTGGGATCCAACTACCACATGAAGCATGACACGGATCACAGTCACTGCTATGGTCGGAACATGTCCATGGCAGACACCTACAGATGGTCGTTAACCACCGGGAGTGTTTCCGACTGGGTGGCTGGCGGTTCCGGACACAGCGGGTTTGCCGGTCCATTCATTGGAAACGACAGGGAGTCACAGCTGTGAACAACAAGACGGCCGGCCTGCAACACAGAGGCGGCAGCCGAGCGCAGCAAACTCCCGCGAACTTTTTGACTGTTTTGTGAACCAACCACATGGATGATCGGAAAATGCCGGAGGACCTCATGGGTGGAACGATCGCTTGGCCGAAAGGGCAGATTGCCCACGGAGCCTAAGCTGGCCTGCGCACAGCGAGCCAGCTGACCCGGACTCCGGCTCCTGACGCTGATACGCAGGCCGCTTTGTTGGGTGCCCATCATCGATCGTTCGTACACAGGGCTTTCCGCTCGGCGGGAAGCAGGAGGAAGCGGCATGACCGCCAAACCAACCACAGAATCCCAGTGCTTGATCACCGTTAACGGAACGGTGCGGGAATTTACCGGACCAACGCATACCAACGCCCTGGACTTCCTCCGCGGTGAAGGACTTACCTCCTGCAAGGAAGGCTGCGCCGAGGGCGAATGCGGGGCCTGTTCCATCCTGGTGGCCCGAGCAGACGGAGATGCCACACGCTGGACCGCACTAAACGCCTGTCTTCTGCCCGCCGCGGCCCTCGACGGGCAGGAAGTGATTACGGCCGAGGGGCTGGGGGACCGCACCGACCTGCATCCGGTCCAGCAACAGATGGTCGAGCACGGTGGATCCCAATGCGGGTACTGCACCCCGGGATTCGTCTGCAGCATGGCCGCCGAATACTACCGTCCGGAACGAGCTGCCCCCACCGGCACCCCGCCGGACGAAGAGGACGCAGCGGACCACCACTGCGGGCCAAATGGGTTCGACCTGCATGCGCTTTCAGGCAACCTGTGCCGATGCACCGGGTACCGGCCCATCCGTGATGCCGCCTTTGCGCTGGGCACGCCGGCGGCGGAGGATGCGCTCGCTGCCCGCCGCGACCGGCCGGCGCCGGACGTCGTGCACACGGACCTGTCTCGCGTCGACACCCCCACAGGCCGGCTCGGCCGCTACCGGAGGCCCGGAACCCTGCAGGAAGCCCTGCGGATCCTGTCCGAGGAACCTGAGGTGCTGCCCCTCGCCGGTGGAACCGACTGGGGCGTGGAGGTCAACATCAAGGGGGCACGGGCCCGTTCCCTGCTGGCCATCGACCGGCTGAGTGAGCTGCGGCGACTGGATGTCACCGACACGCATCTTGAGATCGGGGCGGCCTGCACGCTCAGTGAACTGGAGCGTGGACTGCAAGGGCGGATCCCCCTGCTGGACAAGCTCTTTGGCCAATTCGCGTCCCGGCTCATCCGCAACAGCGCGACCATCGGCGGGAACCTGGGCACCGGTTCACCCATCGGCGACACTCCTCCGGCCTTGTTGGCCCTGGAAGCCGAGCTGGTGCTCAGCTCGGTGGCGGGCCAACGAGTGGTTCCCTTGGCCGAATACTTCACCGGGTACAGGCAAACGGTCCGCAGGCCCGGCGAGCTGATCACCGCCATCCGCGTCCCGCTGCCTCTGTCCAAACTGACGTCCTTCCAGAAAATCGCCAAGCGCCGCTTTGACGACATCTCCAGCGTGGCCATCGGCTATGCGCTCGCCGTCGAGGGCGGCATCATCACCAAGGCGCGGATCGGCCTGGGCGGGGTGGCGGCCACCCCGTTGCGGGCGACCGCCACCGAAACGATGCTCGAAGGCCGGGCCTGGGAGCTGGAAACGATCCGCGCCGCGGCCCGGGTGATGGGCGAGGAAGGTACCCCGATGGATGACCACCGGGCCAGCGCCGAATACCGGAAAGCCATGCTTGCCTCCTCGCTGGAACGGTTCTTCGTCGCACAACTGCAAGAGACCAGCCGGTTGAAGGGAGAAGGCAAATGAGCAAGCTGTCCCAACGTCCAGAGCGGCCAATCGTCGGGGAGTGGCATCCGCACGAGTCCGCGGTGGACCATGCCACCGGAAGCGCCTTGTACACCGATGACCTGGACCGGCGGTTGGTCGGAGTGCTGCATGCCTACCCGGTGCAGTCCACGCAGGCGCACGCAAAAATCCTGAATGTGGGTATCGACGGGGCCTACCGGGTTCCCGGCGTGGTCCAGGTGATCACGGCAGCGGACATCCCCGGGGTCAATGACCAAGGTGCCAAACACGACGAGCCGATGCTGCCGGTGGACGAGGTCATGTTCTACGGCCAGCCCGTGGTGTGGGTTCTCGGTGAGGACCTGGAAGCAGCCAAGGCCGGGGCAGCCGCCGTTGAGGTGGACTACGAACCGCTCGACTCGTTGATCACGCTGCAGGACGCGATCGCCGCGCAAAGCTTCCACGGAATCCAGCCGGTGATCGACAAGGGCGACAGCCAGGCCGCAATCAGGGACGCCGCGCGGGTGTTTGAGGGGGAGTTCGAGTTCGCCGGGCAGGAACACTTCTACCTGGAAACCCAGAACTCGCTGGCCATGGTGGACGAAATCGGCCAGGTGATGATCCATTCATCCACCCAGCACCCCACCGAAGCCCAGGACATCGTCTCCCACATATTGGGGATCCCCGCGCACCGGGTCACGGTCCAGGTGCTGCGCATGGGCGGCGCCTTCGGCGGCAAGGAAATGCAGTCGCATGGGTTTGCAGCGGTGGCGGCCCTCGGGGCCATGCTCACCGGGCGGCCGGTGCGGGTGCGGCTGGATCGGACGGTGGATATCACCATGACCGGCAAGCGCCACGGTTTTCATGCCAGCTGGAAAGCCGGTTTTGACGACGAAGGCAGGATCCTGGGCCTGGATGCGACACTGACCGCCGACGGCGGGTGGAGCCTGGATTTGTCCGAGCCGGTGCTGACCCGGGCGCTGTGCCACATTGACAATGCCTACTGGATACCCAACATCCGGGTTCACGGCCGTGTCGCCAAATGCCACAAGACCTCGCAAACGGCGTTCCGCGGCTTCGGGGGACCACAGGGCATGCTGGTCATGGAGGACATCCTGGGACGGGTGGCCCCGCAACTCGGGATGAGCGCCCGGGAACTGAGGCGCCGGAATTTCTACGTCCAGGGGCAGGACACCCCGTACTACCAGCCGGTGCGCCATCCCGAACGTATGGAGGCTGCCTGGCAGCAGCTGTTGGAGGGTGCGGAGATCGAACGTCGCGAAGCCGAGATTGCCCGGTTCAACCAGAGCCATGAGCATGCGAAGCGGGCCTTGGCCCTGACCCCGGTGAAATTCGGGATCTCCTTCAACCTCACCGCCTTCAACCAAGCCGGCGCCCTGGTGCTGGTCTACAAGGACGGTTCGGTGCTGGTGAACCACGGTGGCACCGAAATGGGGCAGGGGTTGCACACCAAGATATTGCAGGTGGCAGCCACCACCCTCGGAGTCCCCCTCGATACCGTGCGGATCGCACCGACTCGTACCGACAAGGTTCCGAACACCTCGGCCACGGCGGCCAGCTCGGGCAGCGACCTGAACGGCGGGGCAGTAAAGGATGCGTGCGAGCAGATCCGTGACCGGCTCGCCCAGGTGGCGGCCGTCAAGCTGGGCGTTCCCGCCCACGAGATCCGGTTCAGTCGCGGTACCGTCTCCAGCCTCAGTGGACGTGAATCCATCTCGTGGCAGGAACTGGTCAATGCCGCGTACTTCCAGCGGGTCCAGCTTTCGGCAGCAGGTTTTTACCGGACCGAAGGGCTGCACTGGGACCTGGACATCATGAAGGGGGAACCGTTCAAGTACTTCGCCTATGGGGCGGCGGCCAGTGAGGTGGAGGTCAGCCGTTTCGACGGTTCGTACACCCTGCGCCGGGTGGATGTGGTGCATGACGTGGGGGATTCGCTCTCCCCGCTGATCGACCTGGGACAGATCGAAGGCGGATTCGTGCAGGGGGCGGGGTGGCTGACCCTGGAGGACCTGCGCTGGGACACCAGCGACCGGCCCACCAGGGGGCGGCTGGCGACCCAGAGCGCCAGCACCTACAAGATCCCGAGCCTGTCGGAAATGCCCGAAGTCTTCAACGTCTCGCTACTGGACAAGGCCCATGAAGAAGGCGCGGTCTACGGTTCCAAGGCGGTGGGTGAGCCCCCACTGATGTTGTCCCTTTCTGTGCGCGAGGCATTGCGCCAAGCCATCGCCGAATTTGCCCAGCCCGGAAGCAGTGTGGAGCTGGCTTCGCCTGCCACGCCCGAAGCGGTGTTCTGGGCGGTCCAGACGGCCCGCGAGCACAGCGAAATAATCAGCGGACGATCCTTATGACCTGGATTGATGCGGTGACGTTGCTTCGGGCCCATCGCGCCCCGGCGGTGTTGATCACCGTGGTCCAAGTACGCGGGCATGCACCGCGTGAAGCCGGAACCAAGATGGTTGCCACCAGTGACGAGCTTTTTGAAACCATAGGTGGCGGCAACCTGGAGATGACGGCGGTGACACGGGCACGGCAAATGCTCACCGAGTCGCTGCACGTGCCCGAAACCATGACCTTGCGGCTGAATGACAAGGCTCCGGCGACATACGGTCGACAATGCTGTGGAGGAGAAGTGACGATCTTGCTTGAACCACTGGCCGTGCCCCCGGCGGTGGCGATCTTTGGCGTTGGCAATGTGGGTCTTGAACTTGCCCGCATTCTTTCGCGGCAGGACCTTGAACTGTATTTGAGCGATTCCCGCGAGGAAAACCTGCGGGGCCTGCATGCTCTTGAACCGGCGGTGGCGCGGATTCATCCGAAACTGGCCGTCATTGGCGAAGAAGTACTCAGTCGGTTGCCCAGTGGAACACATGTGCTGATCATGACCCATGACCACGCAGAGGATTTCCACCTCTGTGATGCTGCGTTGCGGCATCCGAATCTTGGCTCGATCGGCCTGATCGGGTCCAACGCCAAATGGCAGCGATTCCGCAAGAATCTAGCGGAAAGCGGACATGAGGCAGCGATGATTGGAAAGATCGACTGCCCCATCGGAGACCCGGAGGTGGTGGGCAAGGATCCGGCCACGATTGCGGTCAGCGTAGCGGCCGACCTTCTCAAACGCATGAACAAGGTCAGCGCCGTCAAGGTCTGATCACCAGCCGTTCGGCCCAGTGGATGTGTGGGCCGTATGCGGCAATGTCCCCTAATCCGCCTCGGGTTGTGCCCCGAGGAGGAAATGGCGCCCGGAGATGCTGGTTGCCTCGATCTTGACCCAGGCATGCTTCTGCGTGGGCGTCCAAGGGGAGACGCCGGAGCTGCGTGCTTCCTCGATCTCTGCGCTGGTCTGCAGCTGGTGCGCGTTTCCGTGCACCACCACCGACCATGCCTCGTCGGAGAGGATGCCGTCGGCCTCGAACGCGACCGCATCGTGCACGGTCAGGGCGGCGAGCTTTTCGCCCGGTGCCGTGCGCAGATAGATGGTCCGATCCAGCAAGCCGAAGTTCAGCGGGAATATGTCGACGGTGTTGCCCACTGCCGTGGCCAGACGGCCGTGGCTGGTGCGCTCGAGAAGGTTCCAGGCCTGATCCTCGGTGAGCACCAGCACTGGTTGATCAGTTTCGTGGTCAAACATCATGGGCTCATCCTTCTACGGAACGTAGAAGAATGCCAGTGTTATTGGACCTGGTCTTTTTCACGCAATGGCGGCGAGTCATCCTTTCGATCCACTACATGCTCCCGGCTCATGAAAGACTGGGCATCATGGTCAAGGAAACAGGATCCGAACGTGCCCGGCACATTGCAGCACGTTTCGAGGATCGCCTTTACGAGCTTCGCGCGGAGCGCGCCCGCGAACGTGGCATGGTTCCCACCGTGTTGCCCTACACCGGCTACGGCTTGTCGGATCCGGAGAACGGCTGGGTGCGCATATTCGCCAGGGTGCTGCTGGCCAAGCCCGGCGCCTTCGAGGACGGGCGCCACCTGGCGAAGGTCATTGCCGACGGCGTGCGCGGCTGGCGGAACTTCATGTCGCCGATCCTGCCCCATGGCGAGATCGAGGCCCACATCAACGGCGAACGCTTCAAAGTGAAGGCCGACCGCGGCGGAGTGGTCGATGTCCGCGTGGCAGCCAAGCTGGAGCCTGGTTGGAACGAGATCAGCCTGCATGTCGAGGGCGGGCCGGCCGTCACCGCCCCGATCGTGGTCGTTGACGGGACGCAGGAATTCGGGGTGCTCTCGGACGTGGACGACACCGTGGTGGTCACCGCGCTGCCGCGTCCCCTGCTGGCCGCCTGGAACTCCTTCGTGCTCTCCGAGCACGCCCGCCTGGCCACCCCGGGGATGCCGGTGATGATGGAGCGGCTGATGCGCGACAAGCCCGGCGCCCCCACCTTCTACCTCTCCACCGGGGCCTGGAACGTGGCCCAGACCCTCACCCGCTTCCTCTCGCGCAACCTCTACCCGCAGGGACCGCTGCTGCTGACCGACTGGGGCGCCACCGAGGGCGGCTGGTTCCGTTCCGGCATGCAGCACAAGGCCGACCAGTTGCGCCGCCTGGCAGCCGAATTCCCGAACATGAAATGGCTGCTGATCGGCGACGACGGCCAACACGACCCCTATCTCTACGCCGAATTCGCCCGCCGCTATCCCCGCCATGTCGAAGCCATCGTCATCCGCCAGCTGACCCCCTCCGAGGCGGTGCTGGCCGGCGGGCGCAGCCAGGGGATCCTGAACTCCACCCCCGGGGTGCCCTGGGTCTACGAGCCGGACGGGGCGCGCATTGCCCAGAAGCTGGAGGCGCTGGGCATCATCTGCCCCGATGACCAGGCAAGGATCGACTGAATGCCCGAACAGAAGATCCGCGTCGAGGTCCCCATGCGCTGGGGGGACATGGACGCGTACGGCCACATCAACAACGTGAACCTGGTCCGCATGATGGAAGAGGCCCGCATTGCCGGGTTCGGGGTGCCCGGCGGCACCGGAAAGCCCGGCATCATGCCCCAGGTCGACCTGTTCTCGACGGTCCCTCAGAACACGCAGATCCTGGTCGTCGAGCACCGGGTCCGCTACCTCAAGCCGCTGGACTACCGCAACGTCCCGGCGCACGTGGATTTGTGGATCAGCACCATCAAGGGCGCGAGCTTCGACATCAGCTACGAGTTCCACGATCCCGTGGACGGTGGGGTGTGCGTGCGCGCCGCCACGACCCTGGCGTTCTTTTCCGTCGACGAACAGCGCCTGTTGCGCCTGAGCCCGGGCAACAAGGAAGCGCTGGCGCGCTACGCCGCCGATCCGATCTTTCGCTAGGACAGCTGCAGGTCGGCCGTGAGGGACTCGAAGTCCCGGGCCAGTGCCTCGTCGCGCTCGAAATTGCAGGCCGACAGCGGTTCGGTGCTGAACGAGAAGTAGCGCAACCCGGCGCTGTGTCGCGGGTCCGCGGGAAGCGCGATCGCGCTGTTGTGGAAATTGACCCGCCCCAGTGACAGCCCGGGGGCCGGGCGCGGCGCAATGCGCAGCAGGTGGGCGATCTCCGGCAGGTCGTGGGCGAACACCTGGTGGTGGGTCCCGCCGGCAAACACGTGCAGCGTCAGTCCGTGGGCCATCGACATCGCGACCTCGACGTCCGCGGGGGCCCACAGCGTGGGGCGGGCCATGAGGCTCCTGATGGCGCGGGGGTTGGTGCGGTGTCCGGAGTGGAACGAGGTACAGGTGTCGGTGGAACGTGACTGATTGCGCAAGGGGCGGCGCCTTTCGTGTGCTCTTGTCCCCAGGGCAGCGGCTGCTGCCAGGACCGCTTCGTCATCCGAACCACCCGTGAAGCATGGGGTTGGTGTGTGCGCCGGGTCGGAGCCCATGGCTGGCGCACATCTCGTGAAGCTGGTTTCATCGTACCAAAACACCGGCGACGATTTAGAGTGAATGAATGAGACTCATCTTGATCCGCCACGGGCAGACCGCCTCGAACGTGGCGCAGGCCCTGGACACCGCGGCCCCCGGCGCCCCGCTGGACGAGACCGGACTGGCGCAGGTTCGGGAACTCGTGAAGCGGCTCGGTGGAGAGGATGTCGACGCGGTTTTCTCCTCGCCGTTGCTGCGGGCCAAGATGACCGCCACGCCCCTGGCCGAGTCGCGCGGCCTGATCTTGGCCGAGCATGCGGGACTGAGCGAGATCTCCGCCGGAGAACTGGAAATGCGCAACGACCCCGAGGCCCAGCTGGCCTACCGCGACGTGTTTTTCCGCTGGCTCTCCGGCGACCTGGCAGCCAAGGTTGCCGGCGGCGAAGATGCACACACGGCGCTGGAGCGCTTCAACGTGGTCATCGAGCAGGCCCGCGCAGCGGGGACGGGGAAGCTTGTGGTGGTCAGCCACGCAGCCATGCTGGTGACCTGGCTTGCCTCCAGGAGCACCAACTTCGACCCCGGCCTGCTGCGTCCGACGCCCCTGGCCAACACCGGCGTGGTGACACTGGATGCGGCCGCCAAATCCCGCTGGACCATGCGCAGCTGGCAGGACCGGCACCTGGACTAGAAGGTCCCGCCCCGCAAACGGCGGTGTCGCCCGCACGATGCCGGAACGTCGTGCGGGCGGCATTTCCGGGTCGGCGTCAGTCCTCGAAGGAAAGCTTCGGCGGGGTGGTGCGGAAGCCCTTGGTGCGGATGGCCAAAAAGCCGATTCCTGCGGCGAACCACACCAGTCCCACCACGAGGCTGACGCCGGAGAGCGAGGTCCACAACCAAATGGTCAGCGCGAATCCCACCAGGGGCATGAGCAGGTAGAGCAACACCGAGCGGGCACCGCGCTCCTTCGCATCCATGAAGAAGGTCTTGATGACCGAAAGGTTCACCATGGAGAACGCAACCAGGGCCCCGAAGCTGACCACCGAGGCCGCAGTCTCCAAGCTGACAAAGAGGTAGGTCAGCGACACCGCGGAGACCACGAGGGTGGCGTAGACGGGGGTGGAAAAACGGCGGTTGAGCATGCCCATGCGGCGCGGAAGCAATCCGTCGCGGCCCATGGAGTACAGGATTCGGGTCACGCTGGCCTGCGAGGCCATGGCCGAGCCAAACGACCCCACGACGTAGACCGCCACGAAAATCGCGGTGAGCACCGAACCGCCGACCCCTGCCATGAGTTCGACTCCCGCGGCATCCGGGTCGGCGAAGGTGGTGTGGTCCGGGTGGATCAGTGCCCCGGCCCAGCCCACGACGATGAAGATCAGGCCGCCGGCCAAGGTGGTGAGCACGATCGCGGCGGGAATCGACTTGCCGGGATTCCTCGCATCCTCGGACAGGGTCGAAATCGCATCGAATCCCAGGAACGAGAGCGAGAGGATGGCAGCGCCGGAGAAGATCGGGCCCAGGCCGTCGGCGCCAAAGGAGAAGGGTGCCAACAGGCTGGGGGCATCGGCGTTGAGGACCTGGTTGAGCACCAGGGCCACGAAGATGCCGATCATGAGCACCGAGGAGGCGACCACCGTGGCGCTGAGCCGGCCGATGAACTTGATGCCGATGATGTTCAGGCCCAGCACCAGCACGAGGGACACCAGCGAGAACGCCCAGGCGGGAATCGCGGGGAATTGCGTGTTGAGGTAGATCCCGATGAGCAGGAAATTGATCATCGGGATGAACAGGTAGTCGAGCATCAGGGTCCAGCCGGTGGCAAAGCCGACAGTTCCGCCGAAGGCCTGCTGGGTGTAGGCGTAGGCGGATCCCGCTTGGGGCACGGCCCGGGACATCTGGGCATAACTGAAGGCGGTGAACAGCATGGTCACCAGCCCCACGATGTAGGCGGCCGGCAGATGTCCGTTGGTCACCCCGGTCACCACGCCGTAGGTGGTGAACACCGTCACGGGTGCCATGTAGGTCAGTCCGAAGAGCACCAGGAAGGGAATGCCCAGGACCCGCTTGAGCTCGGTGGGACGGGAGCCGTGGATGCTGCCGGCTGCAGGGACGTGAGCCGAGACCTTGGTGTTCATCGTGTTCCTTCCAATATTCGATCGGGTGCTTCCAAATAGGTGGGGTTGCCTGCGAGCCAGGTGCCAAGGACCTTCACGCCGGCCACGTCGTGTTCCGCGCTGGAGCGCGGATCGCTCTCCAGCCAGACCAGGTCCGCGATCTGCCCCGCTGCCAGGGTTCCGCGTTCGTGGTCGGCAAAGGCCTGGTAGGCCACCTGGGTGCTGTAGGAGTCCAGGGCATCGACAATGCCGTAGGGCGCCCCGGCCAGCGGAGGAACGTCGGGGTCGGACAATCCTGTGCGGGTCACTGCCGTGCCGATGCCCAGCATGGGGTGGTGGTGTGTGACGGGCCAGTCGCTGCCAAAGGACACCCTGACATCCGAGGCGGCGACCTCGCCGATCTGGAACTGCCGTGACGCGCGTTCGGCTCCAAGCCGTGGGAAGGTCAGTTCGGTCATGACGGTGTCGCGCTGGGCCCACAGCGGCTCGAAGTTCGCGATGACGCCCAATTGCCTGAACCGTGGCAGGTCGGTGGGGGAGATGGACTGCAGGTGGGCCATGACCGGTCGGCGGTCGCGTGGGCCGTTGGCGGAAACGACCGCCGCAATGGTGTCCAGTCCCTGACGCACGGCGGCGTCTCCGATGGCGTGCAGGTGCAATTGGAAACCCATGGCATCCACGGCGATCGCCGCATCGATGAGTGAGTTGTCTTCCCAATTGGGCAGGCCGCGGCTGCCGGGGCAGTCCGCATAGGCATCGATCATGTGGGCCGTGTGCGATTCAACGATCCCGTCCAGGAAGAACTTGATGGTGTTTGCGCTGAGCAGTTCCCCGCCGGAGGCGATCACGCGGTCCCTGGCTGCGGCAAATTCGGGCAGCTGCCCAGCCCAGCGCAACGGGTCAGCGCGGAAGGCAAGATTCATTCGGGTGTGCAACGCACCCTGGCGTGCGGCGGCGAGGTAGGCGTCGAGGGATTCCGTTTCCACCCATGCGTCTTGCACCCAGCTGACACCGGCCCGGGCAAAGGCCGAGGTGGCTCTGGTGAGGGCCGAGACCAAGGTGTCCTGGCCGTGTGCGGGAACATGGGCGGCGACCAGGTCGATGGCGCCGGGTTCGCACAGCGTCCCCAGGGGGGACCCGTCCGGGCGACGGATGATACGGCCGAGCTCGGGCTCTGGCGTGTCCGAGGTGATCCCGGAAATTTCCAGTGCCCGGGAATTGACCCAAACCGTGTGGTAGTCCCAGGCGCGCAAGAGCACGGGGCGGTCGGAAACGACCCTGTCGAGCCATCGGGCATCGAAGTATCCGTCTTCGGACAGTGTTGCGTCGTAGCTGGCACCGACGATCCATTCGTCCCCGGGGTGCTCGTCCGCCCAGCGTGCGACTGCGGCCAGGATTTCGTCGAGGTCCGTGCAGTGGCGGATCTGGGGACCGACGTCCTCGAGCCCGGCAAAGAGGGGGTGGGCGTGGCCGTCGCCGAAGGCGGGCCCAAGGTAGCCGCCGCGCAGGTCATGGAGGACATCGGCGATCGATGCCAGGTCCCCGGCGGCCGGTCCGATGGCGGTGATGATTCCGTCGGTGACCGCCACGGCGGTCGTTTGCCCCGCAGGGGCACCGGCAACCGAGCCCGAATGAAAGACTGTCAAGGTCAAGGGGTGCAGCTCCCAACTAAATTTAATAAGATTAAATAAACTGTCGCCTACCTTATCTGTGGGCGGAGTCACACGCAAGGGGTTTTGGTGGATTCGTCAGAAGTTCGTCGCGCCGGTCGGCCGCGCACGTCGGTGCTCGACCGCGAAAGGATCCTCGTCGCGGCCCTTAGGCTGCTCAATTCCGTGGGGCCGGAGAAGTTCTCCATGGCAGCGCTCGCCGGCGAGCTTGGGGTCAAGCCGCCCGCGCTCTACCACCACGTCAAGAACAAGCAGGCGCTGTTGGTGGGGATGCGCGAGGTGGTCAATGAGAGCATTGATGTCAGTGGTTTCGGAAGCTTGTCCTGGCGCGAAGCCGTGGAGCGCTGGGCCCGGTCCTACCGGGCCGCGTTCTCCGCACACCCAAATGCCATTGCCCTGTTGGCCACCGAGCCCATCACGGGGGCGACTCGCACCTTGGCCATGTATGAATGCGTAGTGCAGGGGTTCCTTGCCGCCGGCTGGGAGGCGTCCGCAGTCATGGGCGACATGGTGGCATTGGAGTCGTTCATCCTGGGGGCAGCGCTTGATGTGGTTGCCCCGGATGACATGTTCGATCCCGGCGAGGCCGCTGCGCAAACCCCGGGGCTTGCCGGAGTCCTCGCTGCGCAGTCCGCGCTTGAGGGCGCGCGCGCGGACCATTCCTTTGAGGTGGGGCTCGCGATCATGATCGACGGTCTGGCCCGGCGCAATGGAGTAGGCATGTGAAGTTGGCATTGGCTTGGTCGATGCCCCATCGAATAGGATAGGTTTACCTTCCCTAATCCAAGAAAGTGGTAATTAGTGAGTACGCAGCCTTCAGCACGTCCGGTTCGGCCCCAGGTAGTCCTCGAGGTTTTGGCGAGCGAGCGACTGAGTCCCCACATGATGCGACTGACCTTCGGCGGGCCGGGGTTCGTGAACTTCCAGGACAAGGCCGTCTCCGACCGCTACGTCAAGATCCTGTTTGCGAAGCCCGAACTCGGGCTGGTTCCGCCGTATGACCTCGATGCCCTGCGCGAGCAGCTGGCCCCGGAAGACTTCCCGGTTCGACGTACCTACACGCTGCGCCATGTGGATCTCGAGGCCCGGACCGTGCAGATCGACTTCGTCATCCACGGCGACCAGGGCCTGGCCGGGCCCTGGGCCCAGAATGCCAAGATCGGTGACCAGATCTGCTTCGCGAGCCCGGGCGGGCTCTACACTCCCGACCCGGAATTCGACCGCCACCTGCTGATCGGTGACGAGACGGCGCTTCCCGCGATTTCCGCGGCAGTCGAGGACATGACCCCGGAGATGGTGGGAGACATCTACCTCGAGGTCTCCGGCCCCGAGGACGAGGTCCAGTTGGATGTGCCCGCCGGGATCAGCGTCCACTGGCTGCACCGCGGAGGCTACTTCACCCCGGGGAACACCAAGCTCGAGGAAACCGTGCGCAACGCCGACTGGCACGAGGGGACCCTTCAGGTCTTCGCCCACGGCGAGCGTGAAACCATGAAGTCGCTGCGCGCCTACCTCAACGGGGAGCGCGGCGTGGACCGCCGGGCCATGTCGCTGTCGGCCTACTGGGCCTATGGCCGCGCCGAGGACGAGTTCCAGGCCGAAAAGAAGACGCCCATCGGTCAGATCTACCCCGAGGCGCTTAGCGCCTGACGCGGGCTTCGAGGCGTTTTCCTCGTGCTGTCACCCGCTTCGGTCCGGCCTTGAAGGATCATCGCTGGCTCGAAGCGGTTATGAGTCGGCCCGGGTTCCAACGCTGAAGCCAGTTCAGGCTGAAGCCATGCGGCGCATCTGACCGCCGCAACGCTCGCCACCGCACATTCGGATTTCCGAGCGGCGGCAGCTCTGGCCGGCAGCACAACGATTGCGTGGCTGCCGGCGCTGGACCCAGATGCGTCTACCGATCCACCAGGGGAACATGCACCAGCGCGCGCTGGCCGTTTTGGACCATGAACCCGCGGCCCGGCGGGAACTCGTGGCGCTTGACGCGAGGGAATGGCACCTTGAAGATCGATTCGCCGTCGTAACCGTCGGGCTTGAGCACCAGGCCATGCCGGCTGGATTTCAGCTCGCCGAGCAGCCCGAAGCTGGAGGAGAACTGGTTGACGTCCCCGTCGGCCACCAGGAAGTGGTCGGAGCGGTTGATGGCCTTGATCAGCTCCTTCAGGGGGCGTTCGGCATCCGAATCGGCGAACTCGCTGATGTTCTCCACCACGAACACGATCTTGCCCGGCATGGTCTCATCAGAGACCAGCTCCAGCATGTCCTTGGCGAAACGCCGCGTTTCCTCCGGCCCGGAGACGGCGCCGTTCCAGGTCCGCCAGCTGCGCAGCTCGGCGCGGCGGCCGCCGAGGTGGAAGAACTGGGTCGCCGGATTCGCCCGTTCCAGGGCCGTGACCATGGCGCGCAGGGTGTTGCTCTTGCCGCTTTGCGGCGGGCCGACGACGACGAACGTGCCGACCGATTCGAATCCGCACGGGCCCAGGGTCATGTCGGATAGGCCGATCACCGGCTGCCCATTGGCGGAGTCCGGCAATTCGGAGGCCTCGAAGGACTGCGGGAGCGCTTGAATTCCGGCCGCTTGCGGGACGCCGGCGGCGCGTAGCTCCTCGGCCCATGCGGTGGTCAGCGCCGTCTGCTCGGCGACGTTGGCGGTACCGCCCAAGACCGCGATCTGCGCCTCATGGCCCTTGATGACGGCCCGTCCGGGAGCGCTGCGTTCGCTGAGTACGTCTTTGGGCACGCCCAGCACGTTGTAGGCCTGCTCGTCCGCCATGCGCAGCACCACGCGCTGGGTGATATTGGCGCTGATGGCGGTGGGCACGGCGCCGAAGCGGTCGGCGGTGGTGACCACGTGCACGCCCAGCGGCCGGCCCTCGCCCACGATCCGCATGAAGACCTGGTAGAACTCGCTGCGTCCGTGGCCCAGTTCCCAGTCGCTGCGGAACTGGCCGAACCCGTCGATCAGCACGAAGATGCGCGGCTCGGCCAGGTCCCCGGTCACCTGGCGGTATTCGCTCAGGGAAGCGGCGTTCGCCGCGGCGTAGCGGGCGGAACGGTCATCCAGGTGTTCGGCCAGCGTGCGGAAAACGCGCTGGATGCGTTCCACGTCGTCCCCGCCGAGCACCGCGCCGACGTGTGGCATGGGGATGAGCGAACGCAGCGAGCTGGTGCCGAATTCCAGCGCGTATACGGCGGCCGCACCGGCCCCCGGGTTGGCTCCGGCGGCGATCGCGATGCTGCGCAGGGCCGCGGACTTGCCGGAGCCGGACGTGCCGTAGATCAGCAGGTGGCCGTCGGCATCCGGCTCGAAGAAGGCGGTTTCCTGGGCTTGGCGCTCGGGGATGTCGGCCAGGGCCAGGGGGATCTTGCTGTCACTGTCCGCGCTCAGCTCGCGCAGGTCGATCGTGGCGGGCAAGTCATCCAGCCAGGGGCGCCTCGGCGCCGGGATCGCCGCGTCGCTTGCCGCCGCGATAAAGCTGGTGACCAAGAGCTTCTGGTCATTCGGTCCGCTGTTCTCCTCGACGTTGGGAGCCTGGGACTCGGGTTGTTCCCACACCCGGGTGCCGCCGAAGCGCAGGTCTTCGACGCGCACCTCGGCCTGTTCGGGTTCGTCGGTGGTCCAACCGCCGGCGTAACCGCTTTGGAAGGGGATGAGCCGGCCCGGGCCGGTTTTGGCGATGCCGCGCCCGGGCAGGGAGGGGTCGAAGCCGGCAGCGATGGGATCCTCCACGACGTCGTTGGAATCCGCGGCGTCGGCCATGCGCAAGGCCACGCGCAGGTTGGTGTTGGCGCGCAGGTTGTCCTTGATCACCCCGGCCGGGCGCTGCGTGGCCAGGATCAGGTGGATGCCCAGCGAACGGCCGCGCTGGGCGATGTCCACCACGCCCTCCACGAATTCGGGAACGTCCCCGGCCAGGGCGGCGAACTCATCGACCACGAGGACCAGGGCCGGAGGCGTCTGCGGGTCCTGCCGCTTCTCCAACTCCAGCAGGTCCTTGGCCTTCTTCCGGTGGAAGAGCTTCTCGCGGTGGTGAAGCTCGGCGCGCAGGCTGGTCAGCGCGCGGCGGACCAGGTGCGGGGACAGGTCGGTGACCAGCCCGACGCAGTGGGGCAAATCCACGCAGTCGGCGAATGCCGAACCGCCCTTGTAGTCCACGAACAGGAAGGTGACCCTATCGGGGCTGTACTCGGCGGCCATCGCCAGGACCCAGGCCTGCAGGAATTCGGACTTTCCCGAGCCGGTGGTGCCGCCGACCAGGGCGTGGGGACCCTGGGTGCGCAGGTCCAGGCTCATCGCATCGGGGGTGCCCTGCCCGATGAAGGCGCGCAGGGTCCCGGCGCGTTTGAGCCGCGGCAGCGACCCGGCTTCCGCGGTGCGGTCGATGACCGAATTGTTCTGCCGCCACCTCTCGAGCACCGCCGCCGGTGACTCGGCCAGGTCCGTGCCGAGGATCCGCAGCAGGGACACCGAATCCGGGATGTCCGAGGAGTCCGGGATCAGCGAGCTGGAGTCCACGACGGGGGCCAGCCGCCGGGCGAAGTGCTCCGCGTGTTCGCGGGAGACCCCTTCCATGGCGACCTGGCGGACTTCCTCTCCTGCGCGCACCCAGCCGACCGTCGCCTGCCCAAGTCCTTCGGTGACGTCGACGAAGGTGCGGCAGGAGGCCGGCAGCGACTCGACGGTCGGGGCGACGAAGATGGTGTAGATCCCGACCTCCGGCCCGCGTTCGATGACCTGGGAGAGCCGGGCGCGATCCACCGGGGCGTCATGGGTGACGAACAGGACCAGGGAAAGGTCCTTGGCGCGCGAGGACTTTTCGCTGTGGTCCCCGACGGCCTTGCCCAGCTCCATGGAGGTGGCCGACGCCGACAGCGGCCCCAAGCGGTAGGACGCTGCCTGGCCGCGCAGGGAGATGAGTTCTTCCAGGGCGTTGAGCAGCACGGTGCCCGAGGTCTGGGTATCGGCCAGTGCCACCTGGGCCAGCGGGGAGCGCGGGCCGGTGGTGTGCGGCAGCCACTTGAACCACTCCAGGTCATCGGTCCAGGCGGGGTCGATGATGGCGGCGGTGCATAGGTCATTGGGCGCATGCAGGCCGAAAAGCTGCACGGCCAGGGCGCGCAGCGCGTCGGCCGATTGCACGCGGGGGCCGGCGATGCCGATCGCCCCGGCCGAGGGCAGCAGCTCGATGACCGGCACGTCGTCGATCATCCGGTATTTCTCCGTCAGCTCCTCGACGCGTTGCACGTAGTCCTGCAGCCCTGCGCGGTCGTGCAGCTCGGTGACCGAGTTGCGGCTGGCCGCGCGCCCCGAGCCCAGGCGCAGGGACAGGAAGTTCCAGTGCTCCGGGCGCCGGGTCCACAGCAACGGGCCGAGCGCCTCGGCCTGGTCGTACACGGTGGCCGTGGCCGGCGCTTCGCTGCGCCGGTGCGCCCGTTCGGCTTCTTCTCCTGCGAACAGCTCGTCTTCGAGCTGCTCGAACTGGCGCTCGAAGGTCTCGATTTCCAGGCGCAGCTTGTTGTTGTTCTGGGTGCGCTGGCCGATCAGGTTGCCGAGCATCATCAGCGGCGAAACCAGCACCACGATCAGGGAGAGGGTCCGCTGGGTGAAGGCGAAGATCGTCAAGCCCATGATCAGCGGGGCGAAGATCATCGGCCAGGGGAAGAGCCGCGGCGAGGCCTCCTGGGGGATGGCCGGGTGGCTCAGTTCCTTGCCCGGATAGCGGATCTCGACCCGCGGAGAACGGTTGAAATTGATCGAGCCGCCCTTCTCGTAGACCGGGGACTCGCGCGTGCTGTGCCCGGTCAGCAGCTCGAAGTAGACGTCAGTGGCGCCCAGGGTGATCAGCTGGCCGGGGATGACCGCCAAGCGCTGCACCAGCCCGCCGTCCACCAGGATCCCGTTGGCCGAGTTGAGGTCCACCAGCTCGATCCTGTTGCCGACTTCGATGCGCGCATGCCTGGTGGAGACCAAGCGGTCGTTCAAAAAGACGGTGGCCTGTTCGGTTCGCCCCAAGGTTGAAGTTCCGGCGGGCAGCGCGTAGGCCATGCCCGCGTCGGGCCCGCTGGCCACCCGCAGCACCGCGGCGGCCGAGCCGCCGGAGACGAAGGCATCGGTGGTCGGGACCACCTCGATGGTGAATCCGGAGCCGAGCTCCGCCTCGGCGAGCGGGGTCTGCGGGTTCAGCTGCACCGAGGCGGTGCCGGCCGCCGTGGCCAGCAGCGTGGGGTGCTCCGGGGCCTGGTCCCCGGCGAGGGCGAGGGCTGCATCGCCGACGGTGGCGGTTGCGTCGCAGGTCAAGACGACGTCGACGGTGCTGGCGTCGTGGCGCCTGAGTGTGGCCTTGATTTTCACTTCTCGGTCTCCTGGAAGGTGATGCGGAACGTGCGGCTGCCGATCTGGACGATGTCGCCGTCATTCAGGAGCGCTCGGGTCTTGGCCGGCACGTTGTGTGGCCGGCCGTTGGCGGTGGTGACCTGGGTGCCGTTGCTGGAACCCAGGTCCATGATCCACACGTCCGCGCCATCGCTGCCGAAGGACAGGTGCGTCTTGGACAACAGGCGTTCGGGGTCCTTCAGCGGAATCAGCAAGGCGTTGGAAGAACCCGCGTCGGCCACCGGAGCACGGCCGATCAGCCCGGTCTCGGGGACCGGTACGTAGGACCCGTCGTCGAAGGCCAAGGCGGCACGGCGGACCACCCGCCTGCCGCCGGCGGCGGCCGCGTGCCAGTCGCTGTTCTGCGCCCCGACGATCCCGGCGCTGGAGCGCGGGCGTGGAGACAGGACTGCTTCTTCGGCAGGGGCGCCGTGAACCACCGTGCCCAACCCGGGCAGGTGCTCGGAAATGTCGCGGTCGGGGCGGGTGAGCAGGTATTCGGCGCGGGCAAGGACCCGCTCATTGGTCGGGTCGATTCCGCTGCGCAGGTCGAGCACGTAGCTGCCCGCCAGCCTATCCAACCAGCCGCGACGGTGCTGGCGATCGAACAGGCAGGAGAACAGCAACAATAGCGGGCCGATCAGCGGGATCAGGTGACTGCCAAGGAATACCACGGCCAGGCCCAAGACCCGCGGGAAGCCCGGCGCCGAGAAATCGGCCAGGCGCACGGCCCGCAGGCGCATTGCGGCCTTGCCCGGGGAGCTTCCCTTCCGGCTGTTCAGGCTCAGCAAAACGATCAGGTAGACGACCAGCAGCAAACCGCTGGCCCCGGTCAGGACCATCGGGACCACCGAGTATTGCTTCGTGACAAGGTAGAACACGTACCCGATGCCGGCGGGGAGCAGGACGGCGAACGACACTGAGTAGTCGATCAGATAGGACCAGAAGCGCAGGCGGGCCTCGGCCGGACGCATCCCGAGTTCGTGGGCCTTGGCGAGGGAAAATGCGACGGCGTCCATATGACCTTTCTACGTTAATCGGGTGCAGCCCCGCTACGGGGAGTTCTACCCATTGGATAAAACCAGTTGTCACATTAGCGTAGATTTAGTACGAATCGGAGCGGCCCGGCGAGAGGGCCCGTCGAAGTGTGAGGGAGCATTGTTGTGAGCGATTTCAAGGCAAATTACAGCGAAATGGAAGCCATGGCCTCCAAGTTGGACACCGGACGCGACGATCTGGACGGCGTGCTGGAGCAACTGCAGTCCGGTGTGGACAAGCTGTTGGGTGATGACTTCACGACGGAACATGCTTCGGGCCAGTTCGGCGAGGGTTACAAGGACCTGAATGACGGACTGAAGCGGGCATTCGAAGGCATCAACGACATGGCGACAGCATTGCGCGACATGATGGAACAGATCCAGGATACCGACCGTTCCATGGCAGGCAAGTAGACCAGCTTCTAGCTGGAATGATGTGGTCGTCATTGGGAGCACCAGGGCGGCCACATTTTGCTTGTTCTCCATGAGTGCGCGCAGCGCATGACCGGCAATCTGTTCGCTGGATACATTTGAAGGAGTCGCTGAACTATGGCCGAAGAGATTTATCTGACTCGTCTTGACGAGATCGTGACCGACCTAGGCAACAGCATCAAGGAGTTCGAGGACGCCTCGAAGATCGCCAGGGGCATTGCCGGCGCCGTAGGCAACCCGATGGGCAAGGGGAAGCTGAAAGATCGGGTCGAGGACTTCGAAAACGACTGGAACAAGAACCGCGATGAGCTGGTGGAGAAACTTGACGGCGTGCACACGCATTTGAAAGACATCAAAGACGGCTTCGAAGAGTGGGATCGGGATGCGCAGAAGGCATTCCTGAACTCACGAGTCTCCGATGCGCCCAAGGCGTCCAAGTAGATAGAGGAAGTACAAAGCATGTCTTTGCAGTCACCGAACACCGGTACGACCTTGGATCTGATCAGCGGGAACCCCGACGATTTGCGCCGCAGCGCCCTGGACCTGATTTCTTCGGGCGGGGCCATGGATCGTGCAGCAACCCGCCTGGAAGACATCAGCGAGGGCACCACGGATTTGAAGTCCGATGCCGTGGCCACGGTCCGCGAGTCCGCCGGCGAGGTATTTCCCGACCTGCGCAAGGCAGCCATCCGCTACGAGAAGACCGGTGAGGCACTGAAAACGTATGCAGAGGCGCTGGACCGGGTCCAGGGCGCCTTGCAGATGTGCACCGCGCAAGGCGGCGTGGATTCCCATGCATCGATGAACGCGCTGATCGCGGACATAGAGCAGGCGCACCAGACGGCGGCGGCGAAACGAAGCCAAGAGGACACTGCAGAAGACGCAATGGACGACGCCGACGGGTTTCTGGGCATCAGCGAAGGCACCGATGAGCAGAAGGCCGAAGCGAAAAGCGATTTGACCGATGCGAAAGCCGCACGCGAGGGGGCAGAGGAGGAGCTCGCCGAGCTGTGGGGCAAGTTCGATGGCCGAGTGTCCTACTGGGAAGACGCCTATGACGAGGCGGTGAATGGCATCGAGGAGGCCTTCGACGCCGCGGGCAACGACGACAAGAAATGGTACGACATGCTCAACGACATCTTGAGCATTGCCGCCATCGTGCTGGGCGCCTTGGCGATCATCTTGGCCTCTACAGTCCTGGGGCCGATCCTGGGCCTCATCGCGCTGGTCGTCTCGGTGGTTGCCCTGGCCATCGAGATCTACAAGATGACCCAAGGCGAAGGCGATTGGACCAGCTTGGGACTGGCCATCGTCGGGTTGGTCCCGTTTGGCAGGGTTCTGGGCAAAAGTATTTCGGGCCTTGGCCAGGTGTTCAAGGGCGGAGCCAAGGCCGCGCGCAGTCGCGGGTTGGGGAAGGCCTTCAAGGCCTTTACCAAGACGCGCGCAAGCACCGGGCGCGGCGTTGTCAGATCCTCCCTCAAGGGGAAGCCCAAGCGTCCGGTCAAGACGAAGATCCAGGGAAACAGCAAGACCCGGAGTAGCATCAGGCGCAACAATCGCAAGCTTGAACGGGAATACCAGCAGGCCAAGTTGCAGCATGGCAATGAGTACCTGTCGAAGTTCAACAAGTCCTTCGCGGAGGACCCGCTCAAATTCGTCAATTACCTCAATGACGGCGGCAGCGCCAAGCATCGGGCATTGGCAGACTATATTCTGGAGCACTCCGACGACCTCGACCCTCGGGCCGTGGACTGGGCAATGGGAACCAAGATTGCCGGTAAGCTCGAAGACTCCGGTACCTTCGTGCAATCCTTCGGCCTCGGCGTATACGAGTCCGAGCGGCAGAAATAGCTTCTCGGAGGGCCGCGCAGAGCGGTGCCTGATCAAATAAAACTCTAGTACTGCAGGAGAGTCGATGAGCCAGAGCCTGTCGGAAACCAAGCCGAAGCCTCGGGGCATCGGATACAGCATGGTGTATCCGCCGGGATGGCGTGAGTTCAGGACGACCGCTGAGCACGAAGGAATTTTGACCAAGCTTGCGACGGCCGAGGCCAAGTCGCTTGGCCGCGCGGACGTGGTTCTGCTGATTCGGCAGAAAACGCATGAAATGTTCGAGCATTTGCGGCGCCGTGGCTCTCTCGGGTTCGCGCTGCCGGTATCGCAGGTCAACGGCGGCGCCATTCCGACATCCATGATCATGACTCCACTGAAGGTGGGGGCATCTGGGACGCTTGCCGACGCAGTGCGCAGGGTCGCGGGCGGAAATCCGCTGGAAACGGAAGCCGTCGATGGGGCGAACTGGTATCACTGGAGTACCTCGGAGCGAGCCGAAGAGGCCCCGGAATTCCTGAACATGGGCTTGAATATGGTGATTCCCCGACCGCTGCCGGACGGGAGCGAGGACCCGGATCCGAAGGCGGGGCTGTGGTTGCTGTATTCCTATGCCCAGGTCGACGCCGGCGAGGGCAAAGCAGAGCTCACGGAGGCTTTGCGGGACCTCGGCTATGCAATTTTTGGAACGTTTAGGTGGGTGCCAGTTCAGTGATCTCATATGAAATCGAACCGGATCTGGAGTACTGGATACCGGTCCCGCGTTCCTTCCCGGACGAGGAATGGGATACGGCAGAGCAGTGGTCCGCAGACCTCGCCGAAGTGGCCATCCCCGAGAGCGACGCCATGCGGCAGGCTTACCAGCTGATGGCATTGGATGTGGTGAATAACCAGGTGGACGAGGCCGAGCATACGCTGTGGTACTCGCCAGAAGATGGGCATGCGATGGGGACGGCGCATCTGATTGTCCTCGATGACGATCCGGGCCAAAGCCTGGTCGAGCTGGCGTTGCCGAAGTACGATTCGGTGACCCCGGCGCAAGTTGAAGAATACGAATCATCGGTCTTCGGCCAGATCGTGCAGGCGACTTCGGCCATTACCGTCGACCTTCCGAAGGAGGACGAGACGGTCATGTCGCCGGCGATCGGGCATGTGAGAACCGTCGGCCGAAGCCACGGGATGGTGTTCCTGTTGGAGGCCTTCGACTCCGATCTGGCTGCGTTGGGTTTCATGATGGAACCGATGATTGAGCTGTTCGAAACGGTAACCTTTGGCGTCGAAGACGACGATCATGACGAAGACGAGAACGGACCGGTGTTTTCTTGAGAAATCCGAAGACGGGAAAACCTCAGCCCGAAGAGTTCGTGAGTTCGCTTTCGCAGCACCTGCCTCGAATGCAGAAGGGCGGGTCGCTTTTGGTCCTGGCCGCAGTCCTGCTGCCGCTGGGGCTGTATCTCATTTTAAATGACCTGCCAGACGTATCGAGCCGCCGTGCCCAGATCATCGTCCAGTGGACGCCAACGGTCATGGGCGCGCTGACTCTTGTCTACGGGTGCATCGGTATGATTACCGCAGCGGCGGGCATCTCGCGCAAGGGCAAAGAAGCCATTGACCTCAAGTTCCAGCCAAGCGGGATCACCGTGCGCGGGGGCCACAAGATCCCCTGGGAATCCATTGCCTCTGTGACGAGTATCCAATATGAGAACAATTCGAAAGTCCAGCTGCTATGGGACCGCGCCGACCTCAACCGTTCGCTGGACGTATATGTTGACAAGGCTTTGGATACTCCAAGAAACAAAACAAAAGACGGACGACCTTACATAAGGATCGATCTTCTTCGTTATCCGGCCGTTGACTATATGCGCCTCTACGAAGCATCGTTGGACCAGTTCGCACGTCGGGGAATCTCCGTTGAAGACCGGAAGACCTTGAAGCAGACGTAGCAACCAACTCTCGGAATTCGATGGGCGGCCGACGCAGGCTGCAGGAGCATGGGCCAAAGAGAACCAACTGGGTGTCGTTGTGTATGCCCCGTAACCTTTGTGTCGGTCAACGACCGCCTACGCACTTCGGGCCAATGGAACCCTTGCTGCGGTGGCACTTCCTTGACGCCACGGCTAGGAGTCAACGCTGCCGCTTCTCCGAAGGGCACGGACTAGGCTGGCGTACCGCCCATCGAGTCGGCGGCCCAAAGATGCACCATGGCGTAAGACCTGTAGGGCGCCCACGAACTTGCCAGCGCAGCGGCTTCGCGTTCGGAGATCCTGTCCAGGGCCCGACGCGCGACCAGATCCCCGGGCACGAAGGCATCGGGATCGCTTCGGCCGCGCATCTGCAGGTAGTCGGCCGTCCACGGTCCCACACCGCGCAAGGCCAGCAGCTCCGAACGATCCAGTGGGATCCCGGATGTGCCGGCGAAATCCTTGGCGGCAAATCCCTCGGCCATGAGGAACAGCGTGCCCGCCCGGGTCTTGGTCAGGCCGATCGTTTCGCGCAGGACCTCAGTGCCTCGCGAAACCACGGCCTCGGGCGTAGGGAAGATGCGCAACCCACCGGGGCCCTCGCTTCCGTACGCCGACAGGAAGCGTCCGCCAAAGGTCCTGCCGGCGGCCAATGTCACCTGCTGGCCCAGGATTGTGGTGGCCGCGGCCTCGAAGCCGTTGAGGTATCCGACCAGCCGCAACCACGGTCGCGCCTCGACCAGTGGGCCGAGCACGGGATCGGGGGAGAAAGACTCCTGCATGCCGGACAGGTCGGTGTCCAGGTCCAGCCATGCGCGGACCGCGGCTTCAAGCTGGTCAAGGTCGTTGGCAGTGGCCCCGGCACAGGTCAGTTCGACTCCGTCCGTGGCGAACCCCAGCTCAACGGCCATCGGCCCGGAGTCGACGGCGATCAGCCGGGTGTGCCGAAATTCGGAAGGTTCGTTGATGTCGAGCGTGGGGATCGAGTGGATCCCGAGCGTGCGCATCATGTGCCCTGGGTCCAGCAGGCCGTTGGACTTCAGGAAGCGCGAGCTCATGCCGGCCAGATGCCCGAGGTGCCGCGGCGGTGGGAACCCATCAGGTGCGTGTCGACGATGCCGAGGGCCTCCATCAGTGCATACATGGTCGTGGGTCCCACGAAGGCGAATCCTCGCTTCTTCAGCGCCTTGGACATCGCCACGGATTCGGGGCTGGTGGTGGGGATTTCTTCCAGCGCGTTCGGTGCCGGGGTGGAATCGGGCTGGAACGACCAGATGAACTCCGCCAGGCCGCCGTCCTCGCGCAGGGCGATGGTGGCCTTCGCGTTCTTGATGGTTGCCAGGATCTTCGCGCGGTTGCGGATGATCCCCGCGTTGACCAGCAGCTCCTCGACCTTCGCCTCGCCGAAGCCTGCAATGACCTCCGGGTCGAACCCGGCGAATGCCTCGCGGAAGTTCTCGCGCTTGCGCAGGATGGTGGCCCAGGATAGCCCGGACTGGAAGGCCTCGAGGCTCAGCCGTTCAAAGACTCCGTGCTCGTCACGTACCGGCATGCCCCACTCGGTGTCGTAATACGTGCGCATCATCGGGTCGGTGGCCGCCCAGGACGGGCGGGCAAGGCTGTCTTCGCCAATGATTATTCCGATGCTCATGTTCCAATCCTGCCACGGCTCTTCCGCGTTGGCTTTATCGCTGCAGATCGCTATCATCGTAGTATGACGATGCTAGAGCGAGCCGACCGCGAACGCCAGGATGCCCTTGAAAGCCATGGGGCGGCGGCGGCCCTCTTCCATGGCCTGGCCGACCCCACGCGGCTGATGATCCTGGCCCACCTGCGCACCGGAGAGCACAAGGTCAAGGAACTCACCGAGCACCTGGGCCTGGCCCAAAGCACCGTGAGCGCCCACCTTTCCTGCCTCCGCGACTGCGGCCTGGTGACCTCTCGCGCGCAGGGCCGCGCCAGTATGTTTTCACTCGCAAATCCGCAGCTGTTGCTGGAGCTGCTGGGGGACGCGAACCACTACATCGGCATCAGCGACGGCCACGAACTGGACACGCACGACTTCACCGCCGTCCATGATCCTTCCCGGGCGACGGAAGGAGCGCGCCGATGAGCCACGACCACGACCACGGCACCGCAACCACCAACCGGAAGAAGCTCGCCTGGGCCTTTGGCATCACTGCGACCATCCTCGTCGCCGAGATCGTCGGCGCGTTCCTCACGAACTCATTGGCGCTGCTCGTTGACGCCGCGCACATGCTCACCGATTCCACCGGCCTGCTGCTGGCCCTCACCGCGGCGACGCTGGTCATGCGAAAGCCCACGGCGAAGCGCACCTGGGGCTTCCGCCGGGCGGAAGTGCTTTCGGCGACCCTCCAGTCGACGCTGCTGCTCGCTGTGGGTATCTATGCGCTGATCGACGGCGTTCGGCGCCTCTTCGAGCCGACGGAAATCGCCGGTGGCGGCTTGCTGGTTTTCGGCATCATCGGCTTGCTGGGCAATGTCGCCTCGATGGCGATCCTGGCCTCCGGCAAGGATGACAACCTGAACATGCGCGCAGCCTTCCTGGAGGTTGTCAACGACGCCCTGGGTTCCGTCGCCGTGATCATCTCCGCGATCGTCATCTCCACGACTGGGTGGATGCAGGCGGACTCGATCGCCGCCATGTTGATAGCCGCCATGATCATCCCGCGCGCACTGAAACTGCTGGGGGAGACGACGCATATCCTGCTGGAGTCCACGCCCAGGGGCCTTGATCTTGAAGACGTCCGTGCCCACCTGGTTTCGCACCCGATGGTGCTGGCCGTCCATGACCTGCACGCCAGCCAGATCGCGTCGAACCTGCCGATTCTTTCGGCGCACGTGGTGGTGGAAGACGAGGCGTTCCACACCGGTGCCGCAGCAACCCTGCTGGGTGAATTGCAGTCCTGCGTGGCCGAGCACTTCGAGGTGAGCATCGAGCACTCGACCTTCCAGATCGAGTCCCACAGCCACCAGGCCCCGGAGCACGAGCGGCACGACTGACGGAATTGCAACCATCATGTTCGGCGAAGCGTCGGACATGTCGAAGCGCTCTTGGGCTAGTTTCTTGAAGCTAGCCCAAGAGCGTTTTTTGATTCCCTTGAACCCGCCGCAGGTCCCCACTGTGCCCATTGCTTCAATTTAACCTTCATGAATGTAGGTAATAAATCTAGCTGGTTCTACGTCTGGAGCCATCGCCGATCATGCCCAGGCGACCGAGGGGTGGTCGTCAGAGCCTCAATACGCTAAGTATTGGCCCGGATTTGCCCGGGAATCAGGGGCCGAAGGTCTGCCATCTCGCGCTTGGGCAAATTGCTCGCAGGGGCTTGTGTTCTAAATCATTCACAGTTACAGTTTTTCTTACCGGAGGCCACGTGATTAGAGTCACAGTGACGCGTGGCTCTGTTCACTCGATCACTTCATCGAAATCCAACAAGGAGACGTCGTGTCCGTAGAGTCACGTAAAGTACCCGAGGCCTCATCCCATTCTCACGACGAGGATGCCGCACATCTGGCATCTCTTGGCTACAAATACGAGAAGCAATTCAAGCGAGAAATGACGTTCTGGGGGAATGTCTCGCTGGGGTTCACCTACCTGTCACCCGTAGTGGGAATCTATTCCCTCTTTGCGATCGCATTGGGCACTGCAGGGCCGCCGATGTTCTGGTCATTGCTCATCGTGGGAGCCGGTCAGCTTTTCGTTGCCATGGTCTTCGGCGAAATCGTATCCAACTACCCGGTCGCCGGTGGCGTCTATCCCTGGTCGCGACGCTTGTGGGGTCGCAAGTGGGGCTGGATGAACGGCTGGGTCTATCTTGCCGCGCTCCTGACGACGATTGCCTCCGTGGCATATGGAGCAGGCCCGTACCTTGCGGCATTCCTTGGATTGGAAAGCAGCGTCAACGCAACTATTCTTGCCGCCTTGGTGGTCATCGCCCTGGCAACTTGCCTCAACCTCCTCGGCACCGGCGTTCTGAACAAGGTCGCAATGCTCGGCCTGATCGCGGAACTTGGCGGTGCCGTCGTTGTCGGCCTCTGGTTGATTGTGGGTCACCGCAACCACGACTTGTCTGTCCTCTTCAACACCTTTGGCGCGGGTGAAGGCGCCGACTACTTCGTGGCCTTCGCTGCCGCCGGTCTGATCGGAATTTTTCAGTACTACGGCTTCGAGGCCTGTGGCGACGTTGCAGAGGAAGTCCCGAACCCGGGCCGCGCCATCCCCAAGGCCATGCGCATGACCATCTACATCGGGGGAGCCGCAGCGATGTTCGTCTGCCTCTCGCTCATTCTCGCGGTTCCCGATTTCGGTGCCGTGATTTCAGGTGCCGACTCCGACCCGCTCGTGGGCGTGCTGATGGCGGCCTTCGGTCCTGTTGGTTACAAGGTCGTGCTCGGTGTGGTCCTGATTTCCTTCGTGTCGTGCGTTTTGAGCCTGCAGGCTGCCGCGAGCCGACTCACCTACTCCATGGCCCGCGACGGGATTCTGCCGTTCAGTTCCTTGCTCAGCCACTTCAGCGATCGGCGACATGTGCCGCCGTATGCACTGTTGGTCGCCGGGGCGTTCCCCGCACTGGTCGTGATTGGTTCCAAGATCTCCGAGGATGCACTGGTTGCCATCATCTCCTTCGCGGCCATGGGGATGTATCTGGGCTTCCAAATGGTCGTGCTGGCTTCCCTGCGTGCACGGCTCAAGGGATGGACGCCGTCGGGCAAATACCAGCTTGGTCGCTGGGGCATTCCGGTCAACGTGATGGCACTGCTGTGGGGGGTCCTGGGCATGGTGAACATGGCCTGGCCGCGCACTCCGGAGGCCGGATGGTTCGCAAACTACATTGTCCTGATTTCCTCACTAGTCGTACTGGGAATCGGCGGCCTGTACCTGGCGCTTCGCAAGCCGCATCTCAAGGGCGATGCCCCGGCAGCCGACGCCATCAATCCCCGGACAACCGTCAGCGCCAGCTAATGCCATGCACCCGCTGGGTGTAGCCGCCAGTCCCGCTCCGTAAGGCCAGCACCACAACGAAAGGATCGCACCATGAGTGTCGAAACCGCCCCGAACCAAGTCAACATCCCCTACCTCGACATCTCGGATCCGAGCTTCGCCATGCAGTCCGAGGAGCTCCGGAATGCCCGGGAAGCAAGCTGGTACGCGAAAACCAACTACGGCATTGCCGTGTTGCGCTACGACGAAGTCAGCAAGCTGCTCAAGAGCCCGAAGCTCATCCAGGGCAGCGCCAAGTGGCCCGCACACAACGGTGTGCATGGCGGTTTGTTCTTTGACTGGTGGACCAAGAATCTGCTCGTGTTGGAGGGCGAAGACCACCACCGGATCCGGCGCCTGCTCAACCCGGCCTTTTCACCGCGACTGATCAAGGGCCTGGTACCGCGTTTCCAGGCGCTGGCCAATGAACTCATTGACGATTTCATCGACAGCGGTTCCTGCGAGTTCATCGGAGATTTCGCCGAACCGTACGCCACCCGCGTGCTGACGATCTTGTTGGGCATTCCGGAAAGCGAGTGGCCGACCATCGCCCGTCTTGCTTCCACCATCGGACTGGCACTGGGCGTCACCTTCAAGCAGGACCTGGACAAGGTTGACGCGGCCGTAGCCGAGCTCTATGCCTACGCGGAAAACCTCATCAGGGACCGCCAGGCCAACCCGGGCGAGGACTTTGTCTCTCGGCTGGTCCTAGCCAGCCGGGATGGCGACAAGCTCAACGACGAGGAACTCCGCAACGCCCTGGTGCTGCTGATCTTCGGTGGTATGGACACCACTCGAAACCAGTTGGGCCTGGCAATGCAATCTTTCATGCGGAACCCGGAGCAATGGGAACTCCTGGCCGAACGACCGGAGCTCGGGAGCAAGGCCGTCGAAGAGGTCATGCGCATCAACCCGACCGTCACCTGGGTGACTCGCGAGGCTGTCGAGGACTTTGAATACCAGGGGCTTGAGATCGCCGCCGGCACAACCGTGCACCTGTTCACCCAGGCCTCCGGCACCGATCCCCTTGCGTTCCCCGACCCCGAATTGGACCTTCTTGGCGAGCACTCCGCCCACTACGGGTTCGGAGGGGGTGTGCACCACTGCCTCGGACACTTCGTGGCCCGAGCCGATATGAGTGAAGCACTTCCGTTGCTGGCCAGCCGCCTTGCCAACCCGCACCTGACCGGCGGGGACGAATGGTTGCCCGACTCGGGCAACACCGGACCCATTCGGCTCCCAATCGGATTCACCGAGCGCGTCTAAGCCCTCCGCTCTCTCCACATCACCACCAGCAATAAAGAAACGAGCTTCACCATGGCACAGATCACCGTCGACCGTAAATTATGCGACAACCATGGCCAGTGTGCCATCGCCGCCCCGAAAATCTTCTCGATGAACGACGAAGGAATCCTTGAATACGAGGAAGCCTTTGACGACGAATTGCTGGACGAAGTCGAGGAAGCCATCGACGTGTGTCCAGTCCAAGCCATCTTCGTGAAGGACTAGCCATGGGCCAGCGGATCATTGTCGCCGGCGCATCGCTGGGGGGACTGCGCGCCGCCGAACAGCTTCGGGCCGCAGGCTGGGAAGGTGAAATCCTGGTCATCGGGGAAGAAAGTCATCCGCCCTACAACCGGCCGCCGCTCTCCAAAGACGTCCTGGCCGATCCCGGAAGCCCTACCGAGGCGCTGGCCAAGCTGGCATTTCGGCCGCGGCGAAGTGCCACCGGAATCCAGTGGCGATTGGGAGCCCGCATCGGCTCCTCCAACTTCGCCACCCGCACGATCACTCTCGACGACGGGGAAGAACTAGGTTTCGACGGGCTGGTGATTGCCACGGGGCTGCGTCCTGCTCGCGTTGCCGTGCCCGGACCCTTGCCCGGACGCCACGTCCTGCGCAGCATCGACGACGCCCTGGCCCTGCACGCGGTGCTGCGGCCGGGAACCCGGGTCGGCGTCATCGGCTCCGGGTTCATCGGATGCGAAAGTGCGGCAACAGCGGCCTCACTGGGCTGCACGGTGACCCTTGTGGAGGGACGCACCGGCCCGATGGAACGACCATTGGGACCTGCACTCTCCTCCGGGGTGAGAGAGATGCTCTCGAACCGCGGCGTGGAGTGTCGGGAAGGGGTTTCCGTGGTTGCCTATCGGGGAGATGGATCCTGTACAGGGATCGAGCTCTCCGACGGCAGCACGGTAGCGGCCGAGGTCATAATCGAGGCTGTGGGGTCCGACGCGAATGTCGAATGGCTCCAAGGAAACGGACTAGACCTCGGCGACGGTGTGGAATGCGACAGGCACCTCCGGGTCCTGGCCGCCGATGGGAAATTGGTGCCCGGTGTCGTCGCCGTCGGGGACATTGCGCGGTACCCCGATGTCCGCAACGGGAGTTCGGCCCGGCGCGTGGAGCATTGGGCGACTCCCACCGACACCGCCAAGATTGCGGCCCCCGCATTGGTCGCCGGGCTCTCCGGCCAGCAGCCGGCAGATTTGCCCGCACCGCTTCCGACCTTCTGGACCGACATCTTCGGAACCCGGATCAACGGCATAGGTTCCCCGGCCCAGGCCGAGGAAATCCGAGTGCTGGAGGGCGACCCCGGTCAACCTCACACAGGCGTTGCGGTGGGCTATTACCGCGGGAACACGCTTATCGGCGTCGTCAACGCAGGCCTGCCGGCATCGAGACATTTGCATTACCGCCAGCTGGTTCTTGACGCCGGCGCCCTTGTCACCAGCTAAGACTTCCAGAAGAAACGAGTTGAGTCCCATGACCTTGCAAGCACTCCGAACCGAAACCGACACCATGTTGGACCGCGAAGCCTTTTCCCGGCACCAGGCCCGCAACCTCGAGCCCCAGATCGTCAAGGACCTTGCGGCCAAGATCGAGGCCGCCGGCGTCGAGTACATCTACTACGCGCTGCCCACCATTGGCTCGCGCGTCGTCGCCAAGATGGTTCCGGCCAACCACTTCCGACGCAACCTGGAAAAAGGCATCTGCTTCCACCGCACCGCCCTCTCCGACCTGCAGAACGACCGCCACGGAAACCTGATCGGCGGCGGCATCGAGGCGCGCGAATTCTGGGCGCTGCCGGAACCGGACTCCTTCGTGGTGCTGCCCTGGGACACCTCGGTCGCGCGGATCTTCTGCACCGCCTATGAGCCCCCGCACCTGCCGGAGGTCGGTGGCCGTCCGTTGGCCATCGACACCCGTTCTTTGCTGGCACGCACCCACGCCGCGTTCACCGAACGCACCGGGTTCGAGGTGCGGTCGGGCACCGAACCGGAAATGACCTGGGAAGGCCCCGGCCTCGAGGTCGTCAAGCGGCCCGGCTCCAGCCCCGCCTACCAGGTCGAGAACCTCGAGCGCATGCGCCCGATCTATAAGAAGCTCGTCACCTACTCCAAGGCAATGGGCCTGGACATGATCGAGGGCGACTACGAGGACGACGGCCAACTGGAACTGAACTGGATGTACGACCGCGTGGAAAAGACCGCCGACCGGTTGGTCACCTACCGGCAGATCTGCAAGCAGGTCGCCCGTGAATTCGGTGTCACCGCATCCTTCATGCCAAAGCCCTACAACGGCCAGATGGGCAACGGCTGCCACCACAACCTCAGTCTCTGGGACGGGGACACCAACGTCATCGAGGATGCCGGCCGGGTGGAACTGCACGTCTCGGAAACCGCCCGGCACGCCATTGGCGGAATGCTGGCCCATGCCCAGGGTTCCATGGCGGTGATGGCCTCCACCGTGAACTCCTACAAGCGGTTCTGGGACGCCGGACAATTTGCGCCGTCGACCGCCAACTGGGGCCTGGACTCGCGAGGCTGCCTGATCCGCATCTCGGCCAATGGCCGGATGGAATACCGGGTGCCGGACGCCGCGGTGAACCCCTACCTGTCCCACACGCTGCTCATCGCCTCGATGGAGGACGGGATCAACCGCAAGCTTGAGCCCTCAGCCCCCGACGAGGCCTGCGACAGCGCGCCGGCGCTCGGTGCCCAGCTGCCGCTGACCTTGGGCGATGCCATCGGGGCGTTCGTCTCGGACACCTACCTGACCTCGCAGCTGCCGGCGGATCTGGTCTCCATCTACACCAAGCTCAAGGAAGAGGAATGGGCCCGCTACTGCGGCTCGATCACCGAATGGGACCGCGAAATGTACTGGGAGACGATGCCGTAATGACAACGCTTAAACTGGCCTGCATCGACGCTGACGCGCCCCCGCTCTTTTCGCTACGCGACTCCAATGGCCAACGCACCGGCTATGAACCGGCGGCCGCGGAACTTGTGGCCTCGCGCATGGGCAGGACCATCGAATGGGTCGTTATGGGATGGGACGAAATGCTGCCCGCGGTGCGCGACCACCGGGTTGATGCGGTGTGGTGCGGGCAGGGCATCATTCCCGAGCGCCAGGCGGTGGTGGATTTCACCCGCCCCTACGCAGTCTTCGACGAAACGGTCTTGGTGCGCAAGGGCGACCCCGCCCGCACCCCGGCCGACCTGTCCGGGTACCGGGTGGCAGCCATCGAGGGCAGCGCCAACATGGCACTTGCACGAACCTTCGACGGGGCGATCATCGTGCCGTTCAGCGGCGACACCGTCTACGAGGACATGCTGGAGGCGGTGGCGGATGCCAGCGTCGACGCCATGGTGGACGACGACGTGGTGCTGGTGCCGCTGAGTGACGACCCGCGCTACGACGTGGCCTTCACCGTGGCGACCCGCAACCCGTGGGGGATCGGGATCGCCAAGGACAACCCCGGCCTGCGCGAGGAACTCAACGCCGCGCTCACGGCCGTGATCGCGGACGGCGCCCTGCATGAGGCATGGAACGCCTGGATGCCCGCCCTCGATTTTCCGCTGGGGAACAGCGTCGAGGTAGACACGGGCAGCCTCGCATGACGGGAGCAACCCGCCGCCCGCTGATAGGCGTCCCGGCCATGTGGTCTGCCAAGGTCCAGGGCATGCGCTTCGCGGGGGCGGCCGTGGCAGTGGCGGTGCTGGCCTCGATCGACCGGGCAGGCGGGGAACCCGTGGCCCTGTTTCCGGGCAGCAGCGAGTCGGCTGCTGACCAGCTCGCCCGCTTGGACGGGGTGGTCATTCCGGGTGGGGCAGACATCGATCCGCGCCGCTACGGAAGTGAGCCTGACGAGCATTATTGGCCGGCCGACCACCCGGGGCAGGACGACTATGAGGCTGCCCTCCTGCAGGCCTGCCTCGATTCAGGGATCCCGACGTTGGCCATTTGCCGCGGCATGCAATTGCTCAACGTCGTCCACGGCGGAACGCTTCTGGGACATCTGGAACCCGGCGCGATCCAACACCGCGGCGCCGAACACCCGGTGGCCTGCGTGCCGGGCACGCTCCTTGCCTCGGTTCTGGGGACCGACCCCGTGCGCACCTCCTCGTACCACCACCAAGCGGTCGACCGGGTTGGCGAGGGATTGCGGGTTGCCGCGACGTCTCCGGACGGGGTCATTGAAGCGCTCGAGGTTCCGGACGCGGCGCTGCTGGCTGTCCAATGGCATCCCGAGGATTTGGCAGCGGAATCGCCCAGTGATCATGCACTCTTCAGCTGGGTCGTCGAGGCAGCCAGGACCCGCCTGGCCCCGGGGCCCGCACACTTGCAGACGAATAATTTGGAGGTTTTGAGTTCATGAGTTCCGATCCACAGGATGACCGGGTTTTGACCCTGGAAGAAGTCATCCCGGAAGGGTTCGATTTGCTTCCCCCGGATGCTCCCTTGGTGGCAGTGGTGGTCTCACTGACGTTCCCGGGCATGGTTGGCGAGAGCTACAGGATCATGCGCGACTTCACCCGCAGTGCCTTCGACCAATTGCTGGAAGACGGTGCCCGCGCTGTCCTGATCGACAGTTCCACGGCGGACCCGCAAGCGGCGTTTGCCGCCGAGGAAGCCGACGCGGTGCTGTTTCTCGGTGGCGGTGACGTGGACGGGGCACTGTACGGGCTTCAGGGGCCGATCCCCAAGGCCTACGGGGTGGACCGCACTGCCGATGAATTCTGCATCGCCATGATCCATCGGACCCTTGAGAAGGACCAGCCGCTGCTTGCGATCTGCCGTGGATCCCAGCTTTTCAACGTGGCGCTCGGCGGGACACTGGTGCCGGACATCGTGCCCTCGGCTCTGCACCAGGGACAACCCGGCAAGCCGATGTTCCTCAACGAACGCGTTACCCTGGCCGAAGGCAGCAAGATCCACGGGATCCTGGGCCATGAACGCGTCACGGTGCGTTCCGGACATCACCAGGCTGTGGACCGTGTGGCCCCGGACTTGGTTGTCAGCGCCGTGGCCGACGACGGGATCGTGGAGGGAACAGAGCACCCCGGGCGAACCTGGGCCGTCGCCGTGCAATGGCATCCAGAGGACCGCGACGGATCGGCGGAAGACCGCCGCGCGATCTTCGGGGCTCTGGTGGAACAAGCCGCTCTGCGGCGTCAGCGGCTGGCGCAGAACGCGTAAGCAGCTTCAGGCGAATGGCGGGTCGAAGCAGTTCGACCCGTCGTTCGGCTATGCCGGAACCAACATGGACAACCCCAGGTGGGGGACTTCCAAAGGCACAATCCTGCTTCCGGTTGGAGCGGACTTGATTCTTTCTCCCACAAGATATGCACCGGAGTTGCCGATGATGACCCGATCGCTTGCGTTCAAAAGGGCCGCGTGTCCCGGGATCGAACGCAGCATTGGGAGGAAGATGACTTCCAGCGCTCTCACCGTTACGTCGTAGCCGGCAACTCCCGCAAACTCGCCTTGGATCTTGAACGGTGCGGTGTGAGTGAGGATGTATTCGTCCGAACCCAGATAATCGACGTACGGTCCCCAGATGGTTGCCTCGCCCGTTCTTTCGGCGGCGCTGAAGAAGGGAAGATGCTCGTAGTCGTAGAACCGCTCGCCATCCGGGTCGAGGTCAAAGACCAATTTTTCGGACCCGCTTGGCCCTGGCGTCCACCACTCGAGGACTCCTTGCCCCTCGCTTACCCGAGCCGAGGAGAACGTTGCCCCGGATCCAACGGCGAATGGATGCCGTTGCAGGAAATCAGATGCGAGGGCCTTCAACCCGGCCAGATCGTGTTTCGTGACCAGTGCGCCCGGATCGACATCTCGCGTGAGCAGATCGGTGACCGCGGCGGCCATCGCATAGGTGTCCGCCGATGCATCATTGAACCACCCGGAAATGGATCCCAACGCTGCTGCCGCCGGCTGGGAGAGACTCATTGGTTTTCCTTCACGTCGGTGGAGTAGCTCAAAGCCAGCTTCGTATCAATTAGGTGGTGCGTGCTGCGCCGTATATGGTCAATCACCAATTGCTGCCCCTGCTGGCTGCGGTTTTCGGACACGGCCCGCACCAGCGCCAGATGTTCAGCAGTGGCCCGTTCCGCATCAAAATCATCGACCAACGGTGACCACAAGACCTCCACCGTTTCGGCCTGCAACCGGATTTCGGCATTTGCCAGGCGGGTCGATTGAGCGGTCACCGCCAATTCGATGTGAAAGCGGCTGTCGGCCCTTGCCCTAGCCTGGGCACTGTCCGCCATGACGAGTGAGCGTGCCATATCCTGCAGTCTCTCTAGTTCATGCGGCTCGGCCCGGTCGCATGCCAAGCGGACTGTCGCCGCGGCAATGGCTGACTGTTCGTCGCCCAGATCCCGGATCTCGGCAATCGACGTGGCCATTAGCCACTCTCGCATGGCCTCCAGCTGGAATTGGGGCTGCTTCAGGATGAACGTCCCGCCGCTACGTCCGCGTCTGGTCTCGACGATCCCCTGGTCTCGAAGGACGGCCAGGGCGTCGCGCAGAGTGGCTGCAGCAACACCGAACATTTCTGACATTTCGATCTCGTTGGGTAGGCGTTCCCCGACGCGCAGCATGCCAAGCGTGATCGCCTTGGAGATGCGGTTGACGATGGCATCGGAACGTTCCAGATCGGGCAAGGATCGATAGATCTGCGACTGGAAAGACATATTCAAGGCCAAACCGGGTACTCCAAGCCAGACAATCGGAAAGTGTGCCCAGTCTATCGGCAACATCTGGCGAAACGTCGAAGCACGACGTAGTTTGGAATAGCCGATCGGACATATCTTCGTCCAGGCTGGAACTGGCCCGGGGACGGGGGCGCGTTGATCCGCTTCCAGTGTTTGTTGACTGGAAGCGGATCCATAGCAAGTGCTTCGCGACAATACTAAACATGACCCCACCGGCGCATGGAGCTGGAAGTCAGAGCGGAGAATTCAAACCTGTGATCCGATCACTATCGGGCCGTGGATTGCACGGGGCTACCCCTCCAGGAGTGACGCCGGGACGGAGGTCTCCGCCGTGGCTTTTCTGTTTCCCATGCGCGAAACGAGCGCCCACCCGATCGCCGCCGCAATGAATGCGCCGGCGGTGTTGGTGATGACGTCGGTGATGTCCGCGGCGCGGTTGTTGCGCAGTGCCAGCTGCGTGGCCTCGACGCAGATTGAGATGCCCAAGACCAGCGCGGTGGTTTTCAGCACCGCGAAACGACGCCAACAGAACGCCAGCATCAATCCCAGCGGGGCAAAGAGGCCGAGGTTCGCGACAGTCTCCACGGCCAGGTCGCGCTCCCGGTGCGCGAAGAACGGAATCCAGTTGAAGGTGCCGGCCGGGATCGAAGGGTCCGGCAGGGGAGCAGCGGGCAGTACCGCCACGGCCAGGCCGACGGCCCACACGGGAATGGCCACCAGCAGCACGCACCGCTTGGCCCGGGCATTGCCGCTCGAAGCGAACCAAAGAAGGGCGGCCAGCAAGGCGATGCTTGCGGCGAGGCCCAGCCCGACAAGCAGGGCAACGGTGGGGACGGCGAAATAGAGCATAGGCATCAAAGCGTATCGGTGGACCCTGTGAAGCTGCTGTCTCATACCCGGGTATGAGCCAAGCGGTGGATAAAAGGGTCCCTCAGGATGATCCAAAACCATACAGTGACCACATAACGTGGAACCATGACCATTACTGCACCTCATACCAGCACCGATTTTGCTGTCCACGCCACGAACCTGACCAAGATCTACGGCGAGGGCACCACCCGCGTCGAGGCACTGCGCGGCGTGGATGTCTCCTTCGCCCGCGGCAAGTTCACCGCGATCATGGGCCCCTCGGGATCCGGCAAGTCCACGCTCATGCATTGCCTGGCCGGCCTGGACGATGCCAGCGGCGGGCAGATCTTCATCGGCGGGACAGACATCTCGAAGCTGAATGACGATGCACTGACCAAGATGCGCCGGGAACAGGTCGGCTTCGTATTCCAGTCCTTCAACCTCGTCCCCACGCTCACCGCCGAGGCCAACATCCTGCTGCCGCTGGCCCTGGCCGGCAAGAAGCACGACAAGGCGTGGCTGGAGACCATCGTTGCCACCCTGGGGCTGAAGGACCGCCTGAACCACAAGCCCCACGAACTCTCCGGCGGCCAGCAGCAGCGCGTGGCCGTGGCCCGCGCCCTGCTCACCCGCCCCGAGGTCGTCTTCGGCGACGAACCCACCGGCAACCTGGACTCGCGCACCGGCGCCGAGGTGCTCTCGCTGCTGCGTTCCTCAACCCGGGAAATGGGCCAGACCATCATCATGGTCACCCATGACGCGGTGGCGGCCTCCTACGCGGACACCGTGCTCTTGATGAAGGACGGCGAACTGGTCGGCCAGCTCGAAGCCCCGACCGTCGACTCGGTGACCCAGGCACTTTCCGGGTTGGGTGCATAAGCCTTGCTGCAGCTAGCCTTTGCCAACCTCAAGGCATATTCACGCCGCTTCATCGCGGTCACGCTCGCGGTCATGATCGGCACCGCCTTCCTGGCCGCCACCCTCATGGTCAACGCCTCGGCCACCGAAACCCTGAAAAACAGCATCGGGTCCTCCTACTCCGGCGCCGACCTGGTCATCGGTGCCGACCACATGGCCGAGATGGCCGACGGGGACGAAGAGAAGACCGAAACCTACGTGCTCGGATCGAAGGCCCTGGAAGCAGTCGAAGGAACCGACGGAGTGGACGCGGTCCACGGGGTCACCGGCACCGGGGTCAGCGTCCGCGCCGGAAGTCGCCAGTACTACGCCTCGGTGAACACCGCTGCCACCGACAAGCGGCTGAGCAGCACGGTGCTCGAATCCGGAGCCCTGCCCACCGGCCGCGAACAGGTGGCCGTCGACGCCACCTACGCCAAGGAATACAACATCTCCGTGGGGGACATCCTCGACGTGGGAACCGCCACCGACGAGGGCAAGGAAATCAGCCAGCACGTGAAGGTCACCGGCATCACCGCGGCCTCCAACGATCCGATGACCGGCTCGGCCATGAACCTCACCGCCAGCCAGTCCCTGCTTGATTCCCTGTCCGGCCCGGGCGACACCTCCTACAGCCACATCATCCTGGCGGCGAAGGACGGCACCGACCTGCAGGCGCTCAAGGCGCCGATCGCCGCCGCTCTTGAGGCAACCGGCCTGAAGTACTTCCAGGTCAAGACCCCCGACGAACAGATCGTGGACGACGTCGCCGCGTTCTCCGGCGGCAACGACCAGCTGACCATCGTGCTGTTGGTCTTCGCGCTCATCGCCTTGGTGGTCACCGGGCTGGTGGTCATGAACACCTTCGCCGTGCTGATCGCCCAGCGAACCCGCGAGCTGGCACTCATGCGCACCCTGGGCGCGGTTCGCAAACAGATCCGTTCCTCGGTGCTCATCGAGGCACTTGTCGTCGGACTGCTGGCCTCGGTGCTCGGCGTGCTGATGGCCACGGGAATCATGGCCGCGCTGATCAAGATCCTGGCCAGCACCGTGTCCGAATTGTCCTTTGCCACCCTGGCCGTCACGTCCCAGGCCATCATGCTGCCGATCATTGCCGGCACCGCCATCACCCTGGTCGCCGCGTGGATGCCGGCGCGCAAGGCCATGTCCGTCGCCCCGCTGGCCGCACTGCGCCCGGCCGACGACGCCACGGTGGGCAACAAGGCCGGCAAGCTACGCATCGTCTTCGGTGCGCTGCTGGTGTCAGCAGGCGCCGCGGCACTCGCCTACGGGGCCATCGAAGGAAACATCCTCATTGCCTTTGGCGGCGGGCTGCTCTCCTTCCCCGGAATCCTGATGCTCGGCTCGCTCTTCCTGCCCAAGGCCGTCTCGGTGATCGGGGCGCTCACTTCCGGCGGAACCGTCCCGGGCAAGCTGGCCAGCCTGAACGCGGTCCGCAACCCCGGGCGCACCACGGCCACCGCCACGGCGCTGCTGATCGGCGTGACCCTGGTGTCCATGATGATGGTCGGGGCCCAGACGGCGAAGTCCTCCCTCGGCGAGGCGCTGGGCAGCGAATTCCTGGTGGACGTCGAGGTCAACGACTACAACTCCGGCACGTCCTTCGCCCCCGAGGCCCTGGCCGAGGTCAAGGCCATGAACGGCGTCGAGGGGCTCGCGGAGCTCACGCGGGTGGGCAACTCGGAGACCGGGCAGGAAATCTTCGCCACCGACCCCGGGACGCTCAAGTCCGTGCTCAACAGCAGCAAGCTGGTCCCCGGCACCGGGGAAGTCCTGGTCTCCTCCAACAACGAGGGCAAGACCATGGAAGCCACCGGCTTAGACGGCCAGGCGGCAAAGCTGAAGATGCTCGTCACCGAAAGCAACTCGCTGCAGCCCGTCGTCGGCTGGGACACCGCGACCTCCCTGCTGGGAGTGACCAAGGAATCGGTGGCCAAGGACCCCAACGCCCGCACGGTCCTGTGGCTGAAGGTCGATGACCAGCTAGACACCGCCGCGCTGCGCACGCTGCAGACCGACATGGCGGACACGTTGAACGTGGACGAATACGCCGTGGGCGGCGGCGTCATGGAAAAGCAGATGTTCAACACCGTCATCGACATGCTGCTGATGATCGTCTCGGGCCTGCTGGCCGTCGCGGTGCTGATCGCGCTGATCGGCGTGGCCAACACGCTGAGCCTCTCGGTGCTCGAGCGCACCCGGGAGAACTCGCTGCTGCGGGCCCTGGGCCTGACCCGGGGACAGCTCAAGAAGATGCTGGCCACCGAGGCCGTGCTGATCGGCGGGGTCGCCGCCCTGCTGGGCGTGCTGCTCGGATCCGCCTACGGCCTGTTGGGTGCCCAGTCGGTCATGGGCGCCTTCGGTGCCATGAGCGTCTCCATCCCGTGGCTGCAGCTGGCCGGGGTCATCGCCGTGTCCGTGGTTGCCGCGCTGGCCGCCTCGATAGTCCCGGCCCGCCGGGCCGCGAAGCTGGCTCCGGTGCAGGGGATGGCCAGCGAATAGCGGCCGGCCGAATCCAGCCCAGGGGGTCCTGCTCGAGGTCGAGCAGGACCTTCCGCGTCTTCGGCCGGTCCAGCAGTCCGTCGGCATTATCGGTCTGGTCAACCGTGATATGTTCGGTTTGTTCTGCCCGCCCGGACCATGATCGACGTCGACACCGGCATCGCTTGCGGTACGTTTTTGGCGGTCGATGTGAGTAGCTGGAAGGCTGGGGATGAGACGGTTCTGGACACGCCTGACGGTGGTGCTCACGTTGATACTTGGTGTGAACTACATCGGTTGGCGTTGGGCGGCCTCGCTGAACTGGGACGCCTGGTGGATCGCGGTCCCGTTGGTCGTCGCCGAGACCTACAGCCTGATCGACGTGGCCCTGTTCGGCATGACGGTGTGGCGCCTGAAGGAACGCAAGGCGGCGCCTCCTCCGCCACCGGATGCGACGGTGGATGTCTTCGTCACCACCTACAACGAGCCGCTGGAGATGGTCATGAACACGGCGCTCGCCGCCGCCCGCATCCGGCACCCGCACAGCACCTGGATCCTTGACGACGGCGACCGGCCCGAACTGCGGCAGCTGGCGGCCGATCACGGGCTCGGGTATGTCACCCGAGGCGAGGACTGGGTCAATAAGCCGCGGCACGCCAAGGCGGGAAACCTGAACAACGCCCTGATGGTCACCGAGGGAGAATTCCTGCTGATCCTGGATGCCGACCAGGTCCCGGAACCGGACATCCTGGAAAAGACCCTTGGCTATTTCAACAACCGGAAGGTCGCGCTGGTCCAGACCCCGCAATACTTCACCAATGTCCCCGACGACGACCCGCTGGGCAGCCAGGCACCGCTCTTCTACGGGCCCATCCAGCAAGGCAAGGACGGCTGGAACGCCGCCTTCTTTTGCGGCTCCAACGCCGTGCTGCGCCGCGAGGCCCTCATGGAACTCGGACTGCTCGGCTACGTCCAGGAGACCGAAAAGAGCGTTCGCCGGGCACTGGCCGCCTCCAAGAAGGCCATCCGTCAGGCCCGGAAGGCTGCCGATGCCGGCTCGCCCCTGGTCGGTGCGATGCTCGACGAGGTCGAGGCCGCCATCGCCCAAGCCGACAGCCAGCTGGCGGCCGGAAAGTCGCTCAGCGAACTCACCTACGGGGTCCAGCGCAAGGTGGATGCAGCCGTCCGCACCCTGGTTCAGGCCGATGTGCACGCGCTGCAGGCGGACCTGGAGGAGATCGCCGCCATGGACCTGGCTGCCGTGGGCGACACCGGGGTCAAGGTGATCACCGACGAAGCCGTGCAACGGCTCTCGGCGCGGGAGTGGTCCCCGCTGGGCGCCATGGAGTCGGTCCAGGCGGTACTGGACGCCTTGACGGTGGAGCGCACCCGCGAGGCACAGCCGCTGATGCCGCTGGCCACCATCTCAGTCACCGAGGACATGGCCACCGCCATGCGCATGCATGCCCGCGGCTGGCAGAGCGTCTACCACCACGAGATCCTCGCCTACGGGCTGGCCCCGGAGGACATCGGCACCATGATGACACAGCGCCTGCGCTGGGCCCAGGGAACCATGCAGGTGCTGCTGCGGGAAAACCCGCTCACCCAGCGGGGCCTGAAGTGGGGCCAGCGGCTGATGTACTTCGCCACGATGTGGACCTACCTCAGCGGGTTCGCCGCCATCATCTACTTCGCCGCCCCCGTGGTCTATTTACTGCTGGGCATCCTGCCGGTTGCCAGCCTCAGTGCCGACTTCTTCCTCAGGTTCATCCCGTTCATGGTCGTGAACCAGCTGCTCTTTGCCGTCGCCGGACACGGCATCCCCACGTGGCGGGGCCAGCAATACAGCCTGGCGTTGTTCCCGACGTGGATCAAGGCCTGCACCACGGCGGCACGGAATGTCTGGTTCGGGCGTCCCCTCGGTTTCGCCGTCACCCCGAAGGACCGCCAGGAGGGCGGGCCGAGCTGGAGCCTGATCCGACCGCAGATCGCGGTGGCGGTGCTTCTGGCGCTCGCCGCCGTTGCCGGAATCGTGCGCCTTGCCGCGGGTTTGGCCGAACCGGTCGGTACGCTTGTCAACGTCGCCTGGGTTGTCTTTGACCTGCTGGTGCTCAGCGTCCTGTACAAGGCCGTGCGGTACCGGGGCCATGCGCCTGGCGAGAATTAGCCCGATCCAACCGACGCGTCGCCGGATTCCCCGGATGAACAAAGAAAGGCACCTCGATGGAGCTTAAACACCAGGCCAGCGGGTCGTATACGGAGGTCACGGCCTCCGGAAGGTTGAACATGGTTTCCGCGCCCACCCTCAGGGCGTACGTGGGCGAGGTCGTGGCTTCCGGCTCGAACCGCATCGTCGTGAACCTGGCGCAGACCACTTTCATGGATTCCTCCGGGCTCGGTGCACTGATCGGATGCCTGAAGGCGGCCCGGCAGGCGGGCGGGGACCTGCGCATCGCGGCCGTCCAGCCCCAGGTGCAGATGGTCCTGGAACTGACCAGCATGGACCGCGTGCTGACCTCGTACGTCTCGGCCGAGGAGGCCTTCGGCAATGAATGAGCCGATTGCCAGCCGCAGCTTCCGCGAACAGGCCGTCCCGGAGTCCATCGAGGCAATTCATGTCCTGCTCGACGAGCTGTGGGCAGATGCACCCTTCGTCCCGGACCTGGACCGGATGACCTTTGCCACCGCGGTGATCGAGGCAGCCTCGAACATCGTCCAGCATGCCCAGCCGGAATTCCCGACGCCCGTGGACCTGGGCGTCGACATCAGCGTCAGGACCCACAGCCTGCGGGCGGAAATCAGTGCCTTCGGTGCCGCCGACCCCCAGTTGGCTACCGAGGCCAACGGGATGCCCGGCCCGGAGGCGGAATCAGGACGCGGACTGGCCCTGATCCGCGCCCTGGTCACCACCGTGACCTTTGCCCGGCAGGACGGGACCAACACCTGGATCCTGTCCCGGGACTCGACGCCGCATCCATGAGGAGGACGACCCTGTGACCGCCGCACGAGTTTTGGTGGGACTCGATGAGCTTTCCCCGTTGCGCAAGCAAGTACCCTTCGCGGCGCTTTTCGTGGCGGCCGCCCTGATGTCCATGGCGATACCGACCGTGGTCATCACCAGTCCCGTCTCCCTGATGGCGGGACTCGTGCTGGTGGCCGTGGCAACCGTGCTGGCCGTGGTCTTCCACGGACCAAGGTTGCTGCGTTTTGCCACCATTGTTCCTGCTTTGGACTTCGTGGCCGCAGGGTTTCTGCGGCACGGGACCGGCGAATCGCACTCGATCTATTCCTCCCTGCTGCTGTTGCCGGTGCTCTGGTTCGCTTCCAGGCCGGGGCGCCGGTACGTCCTTTATTCCGTGCTGGGGACCATCGTGACGGTCCTGATTCCCTTCGCACTCGGCGCCCACCTGGAGAACAACCCCAATGAGCTGGCGCGCGGCATCTTCAGCGCAACGGTATTTGCCGTGGGCGCGGCCGTGGTCAACGAGCTGGCCGCGCGGGCCCGCCTGCGCCTGGGCAGTGCCCGCGCGGAAGCCGCCGCGGCATCGGAAGAGCTCAGCCGGGCCGCGCAAATCCAGAAGTTCCTGCTGCCCAAGGAAGCCGCCATCCTGGACGGCTATGAGACGGCCGGGGCCTGTATTCCTTCCAAGGCCGTCGGCGGGGATTTCTTCGACTGGTACGCGATCGACGGGGGACTCGGGTTCACATTGGGCGACGTCATGGGCAAGGGTGCCGGGGCGGGGATGATCGCGGCAACCACCCGCGCCGTCATCCGCAGCGCCCGAAACAGCGACGACCCGGTGAAGGCATTGGACTTGACGTCGGACTGCCTGGCCACCGAACTGAGCGAGGCGGCAGCGTTCGCCACGCTCTTCCATGCCAGGCTCCGAGCGAGCGACGGCAGGGTCTTGTTTTCCGATGCGGGCCACGGACTGAGCCTGCTGATCCGCGGTACCGGGACGTGGGAGCGACTGACCTCGCATGAACTTCCGGTGGGACTGATGCCCGAGGCAACCTGGACGTCTCGGGAAATCCGGCTCGCGCCGGGCGACATGATCGTCAGCTTCAGCGACGGGGTGCTGGACCTCTATGACGGAACCCTGGCCGCCATCGACGAGGTTGCTGCGCTGGCGCTGAACGCCGACTGCGCCCAGGACATAGTGGACGCTGTCCACAAGATGGCCTCCGGAAACAGCAATCCCGACGATGTCACGGTCTTGGCAGTGCGCCGGTCCGAGCTGAATACCGCGGTTGCCCGGAACCCGGGCCTTGAAGACGGGCGCGCCCTGTCGTCGGTGTCCGAGGCCTAGGAAATCCGGTCAGCGCAAACTGTCGTGTTCGAGCTCGAGCAGGACCTTTTTGGCGTCCAGGCCGCCGAGGTAGCCGCCGAGGGATCCGTCGCTGCGCAGCACCCGGTGGCAGGGGACCAGGATCGGCAGCGGGTTGGTGGCGCAGGCGGTGCCCACGGCCCGCACCGCCGCCGGGCGACCGGTCAGCGCTGCCATCTCCTTGTAGCTGGAGGTGTGCCCGTAGCCGATGTTCGGCAGGGCCAGCTGGACCTGAAGCCGGTAGCCGCGCGAAAGCCGGTGGTCGAGGGAAAGCTCGAAGCCCGTCCGCGCATGCGCGAAGTACTCATCGAGCTGGGCCGCCGCCGCATCAAGCGGTGCGGCGCGGTGCAGCACCCGCACCCCGACCTTCTGCGCCAGGGTCCCGAGCACCGCATCGAAGTCCTCGGCGGCGAAGGCGACGCGCACGATTCCGCGCTCGGTCGCGGCCAGCATCAGCTGCCCCACCGGGGAGTCCACCAGCCGGTAGGAAACGTCGATCAGCCCCTCGGCCGCGGCCCGCTCGGCCAGTCGCTGCCGCAGGACATCCATCTCGTGCATGGCAAGTTCGCTCATGATTCTTCCTCCGCTTCTTGGTGTTGGCTGCGCAGGGCCTTGATGCCGTCCGCGGCGGCCCGGCGCAGCGAGGCGGGATTGCCGCCCAAGTACGCCGGGATGTCCGCATAGGGGAACCCGAGCAGGTAGTGGTAGCCGATGACCTTGCGTTGCAGCTCGCTGAGCGAGGCCAGCGATTCCAGCAGCTCCAGCTGGCCCAGGCCTTCGGGAAGCACCACGGTTTCCGGGAGCTCCTCGGTGGGCACGGGGTGGTTGGAGCGCAGGATGTCGATGGCCTTGCGCTTGGCGATGGTGATGAGCCACGCCTCGAGGTTGGCGCCGACGGCCAGGGACGGGTAGGCGCGCAGGGCCGCCAGGAACGTTTCGCCCCAGGCGTCCTGCGCATCGGGTCCCGGGCCCAGCAGGGCGGTGCACATGCGCAGCACCGCGGTGCCGTGCCTGCGCACCACCAGCTCGAAGGCGGGGTTCGTTGTCATCTCCACACCCTGTAAACGCGCCGGGACACCATTGTGTGAGGTGCTATCGCAAAATGATGCTCGTGGCCACGGCCGGGGAGCGGCCCGAGGCCACGAATCCGGAGACGTTGGATTCGGGGTGCTTGATGATGTCGCACACCGAACCCAGGTGACGGGACAGATCGATCTTGTCCTCCGGGGCCGCGAGCAGCAGCTGGAACCCGAACTCCTGCAGCGCGTTGATGCCGGCGGCCGCGTATTCGGAGTTCGCCTGGATGAAGGCCTCGTCGATCATCACGGTGCCGTAGGCGGTGAACCCGGCGGTGGCGAAGCCCAGCTGGTAGGCCAGGGCGGCGCCCATGATGAAGGAGGTGAAGCGCTGGCCCTCGCCGCCCGAAAGCGTTCCGGGCTCCAGGCCGGTCTCGACCTCTCCGTTGGGCTTGTGCTCGTTGCAGCTGATGCTCACGTGCTGGCGCACGTCCAGCACGGTGTCGCGCCAGGCCGCGCGCGAGGAGTCGTCCAGCGCATCGACCAGGGCCTCGAGCGCCTTGTAGCTTTCGCTCAGGGTTCCGGCCCCGCGCGAGGAATACGCCCCGGCCAGGGCGTCCTTCAGCGCCTGGCGGAACGCGCGGGCCTCGTCGGGGATCGTCGTGGCGACCTCGAGGGCCAGCTTTGACCCGTGCTCGAAGGTGACATCGGCGAGGATCTGGTTCAGCGGGGAGATGCGCTCGGCAATCGAGCGGCGCTCCTCCTCCAACAGCTGCAACAGGTCCGAGAAGCGCTCGTAGGAGCGGTTGGAGAAGTACTCGCGGAACTCCTCCTCGTGCTGCGGCAGCCCCTGCTCGATGATGCCCTGGTGCAGGGCGACATAGTGTTCGGCCGCCTCCACCGAGGTGCCGAAGCTGACGGCCGCGGAATTTCCGAACTCGCGGGCGAAGGCCCGGAAGGTGTCCTTCAGCGAGGCCTCCAGTGTGTAGGCCTCGCGCTTGAGCTCCGCCCCGGATTCGGACAGGGCCAGGGCCAGCGCGTTCAGCGCGGCCTCCAGCTCGGCGGTGCCCACCGGTGAGCCCTCGTCGAGCCGGGCGACCAGCGGAGCCAGCTGCTCGCTGGCGGCCAGCTTTTCGGCGGCCCAGTCCTCGGTCGCGGTGTCGCGCACGCCGGCGGCGCGCAGCGCTGCCTGTGTCTTGTCCAGGGCTGCCGACAGCGTGGTCGCCTCGGCGCGGGCCACGGCCAGGGTGCCCACGCATTCCTCGAGCTCGGCACGTGCCGACTCCAGGGAGCGGCGCACGTGGGAAAGGTCCCCGGACTTGGACAGCGCCTCGGCCATGCGCGCCTCCAGGTCCTGCAGGACGTGCAGGGCGCCCGAGGCATCCAGGGAGGCGAAGGTCCGGTCGTCGCTGGCCAGGGTGCCCAGCAGCGCCAGCTTCGCGGCCAGCTGGTCCTTGGCCGCGGAGCGCTCGTCTGCAACCGAGGCGGCGCGGGCGGTCTCGGCCTCCAGTTTCGCCAGCTTGGTCTCGAGCTCGGAGATCTTCTCCGCGTTGGTGAAGCCGAGCAGGTAGTCGGAGGCGGCCACGCCGCGGGTGTCGCGCTCGAAGGTTCCCGAGCCGGTCTTGATGGTTCCGGCCAGGGAGATGGCCTTGTCGTGGATGTGCAGGCCGGCATCGGATTCGACGCAGGCCAGCGGGTAGTCGGCGGCGATCTTGGCGCGCAGCCAGGTGCCTGCAGGGGAATGCTTGAAGTCGAGCTTTCCCACCAGGTCCCCGGGGCCGGCGGCGACCTCGCGCGGGGTCTTGGAGATGTCCATCCAGCGGATCCGGCCCAGGCCGGAGAGTGAATCGATGGCGCGGGTGACGGCCTTGATGTCCTCGCCGCGCACCAGCAGGGTGGTGGCCAGGGAGCGCAGGGCCTTTTCGGCCGCGGGCCGCCACTGCCCGTGGGCGGGGGAGAGATCGATCAGCTCGCCGGCGAAGGGCAGGTCCTCGATGTCCAGCTTCGTGGAGGCGGCGATGGCACGGCGGGCGGCAATGGACCGATCGTCGATGTTGGAGCCGCGCTTGGCGTAGGAATCGATCTGGAGCCGCAGCTTGTTGGCCCGGTCCTTTAGGTTCATGACCGAGGCCATGGCCTCGTACTCCATGGTGCGCGCGTCCTTGGCAATCGAGGCAAGGTTCTCGGCGCTGACCGCGGCCTGCCGGCGCATGGCCTGCAGTCCCGAGGCGGTGAACGTGAAGTTCAGCCCCACGGCCTCGAAGTTCTCGCGCAGCGTGCGCAGCACGGCCTCGCGGTCGGCCAGGTTCTTGCGGGCCGCCTCGGCCTCGCGCTCCAGCACCGCCAGCCCGGCGCCGCCGCCGGCCTCGTGCTGCTCGTTCAGCGAGGCGACCCTGGTTTCCAGCGTGGCCTTGCGGACGCCGCTTTCCTCGATCAATGCCGTGTTGGCCTCGACCGCGGCGGTGAGCATGGCGGTTTCGCCGCGCAGCGCGCGGGTCGCCAACTGCGCCCCATAGGCCGGAAGCTGCGTGGTGACCAGGGAGTTGAGGGTGGCGAGCTCGGCGTTCAGCTCGTCGTGGCGCAGCTTCTGCTCGGGCACCGATGCCAGAGCGTCGCGCTGGGCGCGGGCCTCCTCGAGCTGGCGGTGGATGCCGCGCAGGTGGGAGAAGTCCTCGATGGCGCCGGCGGCGGCCTTCATGGTCGCGGGGATTTCCAGCACCTCGTAGCGGAAGAACTGGTTCACGCCCTTGTCCAGGCCCTTGCCGTTCTGCAGGGTGCGCAGCAGGGAGAACGCCTTGTCGTTGTCGATCCCCAGGCGGCGGCGGAACTTCTCGGCGAAGGCGCGGTGCACGTCGAAGGCCTCGAAGCCGGGCAGCGACTTCTGCAGCGAGGAGGGGGTGAAGCGCCGTGCCCCGTGATCTTCCAGGGCCGCGGTGTCCAGCACCCGGTCGCCCATGACGTAGTGCTTGCCGACCTGGCCCTCCAGCCCGTTGGCGGGCAGGTCGAAGATCGCGCCGATGCACACGTTCGAGCCCAGCCCGTCCTCGTACACCAGGGCCAGGGCGCTCCAGGTGGCGCCGGGGCGTTGGTAGAGCGTGCCGGCCTCGGTCTTGAAGCGGCGCCCGCGCATGTAGGAGTACGTGGTGCGGCGGTCCTTGCGGGTGGAGGCCTCGTGCGCGGACTCGTTGAGCCTCGGGGCGGCATGGAAGATGTGCCCGATGCCGTCGAAGAGGGTCGACTTGCCCACGCCGGGGTGCCCGGTGAGCAGGGTCCCGGCACGGTCGACATACAGGGTGTGCCGGCCGTGGAAGGTGCCCCAGTTGATGACCTGGATCTGGGTGAGCCGGTGCTGCCCCGGGTTCAGCGCGTCGGAGAGCGGGAGGGTCATTTCAATGCTCATAGCTCTTCTGTCTCCAACTCGAATTCTTCGGTGTCATCGGTGCCCACGCGTTCAATGGCCTTGATGTAGTCGGGGATTTCCTCGATTCCGGCAAAGGGCAACGCCAGCGCCAGGGCCCCGGAGACCTTGTACTCGTCGCCCAGCTCGGTGGGGAGGATGAGCTTGAGGTTCAGCAGCCGGGTCAGGGCCGCATCGGTGTTCTCTTCCAGCTTCTTGTCATCGGTGTCCCCGGGGGCGCGGTGTTCCAGCAGGATTTCCCGCGCGGCTTCCCGGGTGATGACCGCGTCGGTGCCCGAGCCGGCGTGGCGTTCAAGCAGCAGCCGCAGGCGCAGGGCCAGCAGGGTCTCCTCGCGTTTCAGGGGGCGGCGCGGGGCGATCGCGGTGGTGTGCGCGGCCTCCAGGTCCACCGGGCTCAGCAGCGCGATCTTGCGGCCGGCGTCGACCTCGAGCACCAGGAAGATCTCGGCGACGTAGGCGGCGATGTCGGCCCGCCTATCCAGCACCAGTTGCCAGAGCCGCGGCTCTGCGACGCCGTCCAGGTAGGGGCCGCGCAGCAGGCGCACCAGCAGCTGGCGCAGCGGCAGTTCGAAGGAACCGGTGTCGCCCTCGAAGAGGCGGCGTTCGTCGACGGCGCCGGTGGGAAGTGGGCTGCTCATGCGGGATCCTTCGTGAAGCTCATGGCCGGCACCAACGCTGTGCGGGTGGCGCCGTCGACCTGGGTGAAGCTGATTTCCTCGAGGGCGGACTCGTCGATGTGGTCCCCGCCGTTGCGGGCCGTCTCGATGAGGAACCTGATGGTGTTCAGGTGCCGGTGTTCATCGCCGAGGCTGTTGTAGGTTTCGCGCAGTCCCGCCGAACCGCCGGAGGCGGCGCGCAAAGCGGCGATCGCGTTCTTCAGCGCGGGGATGTCGGGGCCCGGGGTGGAGGGGGTGCGCCTGATGTCGGCGATCGACAGCGGCGGCGGGGCGGCCAGCTTGGGCGGGGCGACGTGTTCGTCGGGGTCGTAGATGCCCAGCGCGGCGATCGAGGTGAAGCGCGGGGCGTAGAGCCGGATCGGGGCCACCGGGGTGCGCGAGTGCAGGGCGCGGGAGGAGGCCACCGCAACTTCCGCGGCCCGCACGGCCTCGCGCAGGATGGCGGCTTCCTTGAATTCGGCCGATTGCACGTAGGCGTGCAGCGATTCGGAGAGCCGGCCGTAGGACTGGTGGACCTCGGAGGCCTGGCGGCGCAGTTCGCGCAACAGGTTGGCCAGGGTGTGGCGTTCCTGGGAGTCCAGGGCGTCCACGAAGTCGCGTTCGAGGACCTCGTTGACCGCCTCGCGGAAACGGGCCTGGGCCTCGGGGGAGTTCAGGAACTCGGTGAAGCCGCGGAAGGTCTCGCCCTGCGGGGTGCTGCGCAGCTGCTTGTCGCCCTCCAGCACCGCGCCGACGGCAACGCCCTTGACGGAGGAGGACTCCATGATTTCCCCGCGCAGGGCGTGGAGCATCTCCTGGACTCCGTCGCGCATGCGCTTGAAGTCGGCCGGCAACCCGGAGGCCATGTCGAGCACCGAGCGGGTCGCGGCGAGCGCGCCCTCGCGGGGCAGCACCGCCGGGGAGGTCCCGTCGCGCAGCGAGGCGATCTTTTCCTGGCGCTGGGCGATCTCCGCCTCCAGCGCACGGATGCGCGCGGCGGGGTCCGGATCGGTCTCGTGGGCCAGGGATTCCAGGGAGGTGAGCAGGGTGTTCAGCCGCGAGGAGTTCAGGTTGGTCCGGTCCCCGGAGAAATCGGAGAGGAACTTCAGCACGCGTGCGGTCTGTGCCGTCGGTTCGTAGACGAAGTGCCCGTCGACCAGCGGACGGGCCAGGAACTGGTTGCGCACCCAGGCATCGGCATACTGGGCGGCGCCCATCGAGTCGTTGAATGCCGGGTCCTCGGAGCGCACGACCTTCAGGAAGGATTCGAGGGAGGCATGGAAGACCTCCAGCCCCACGCGGGGCTTGGCGCTGGTGAATTCGGCGCGCAGGAAGGCCACGGCCCAGGGCGCGGTGGAGAGCAATTTCCAGGCGGCGGACGACCTGAATTGTTGCGTCTGACTCCACAGCGGGCTCGCCTGGTGGGTAGGTCGCATCACGGTCCTTTTGCTGGGGATTGACCAAACAATCCTAGTCCATCGGCGCGCCGATTTAAGGTCGGTCCCCAACCCGGTAGGGTCGGTTGAACCACACCGGTGACCGGGCCGTGGGATGGATTTTCGTTCCGGCCCGGGATATATGGGAGGGAAAGTGATGAAACCACGTCCCCGCCTGGGTGCTGCCGCCGCCGTGATGACGGCCTCGGGACTCGTCCTGTCCGGGTGCGTCCCGCCGCCCTATATTCCCCCGAGCCAATACGACCCGACCTCCATCGGTTCCGCCCCGCAATCCCTTGTTTCCCCCGGCCAAGACGTCGAAGGGCCCACCGAGGCGGAGCGAATCGAGATGGCCGCAAAGCTGGCGGCCGGATACGACTACGCCGCGGCGAGAAAGACGCTTGCCGGGATCGAGGGGCCAGCGGCCCAGGATGCACGCGCAGGTGTCGATACGGCCGAGGCAAGGGCGGTGGTGTGGGAAGACAGTTCGAGGATCCCGCACCTTTTTGTCCACTCGCTGATTGTGGATCCCCGGCGGGCCTTTGACGGGGATTCGCGCCAGCAGGGCTACCTGGATTACATGCTCACCCTGGGCGAGTTCAAGAAGATGGTCGCCGAGCTCCACCGCCGCGGCTTTGTGCTGGTGAATCCGGCGGACATTGCGGCGGTGGGTGCCAACGGAAAGATGAACTACCGGGACATCCGGCTGCCCCGGGGCAAGAAGCCGCTGGTGCTCTCCCAGGACGACGTCAACTACTACGAATACATGCAGGGCGACGGGTTCGCCACCAGACTGGTGGTCGACGAGGGCGGCAAGGTCAAGAACGAGTACGAGGATGCCGCAGGCAAGAAGCACATCGGAGCCTACGACATGGCCCCGGTCATCGACGAGTACGTCGAGAAGCATCCCGACTTTTCCTACCGCGGCGCCAAGGGGGTGCTGGCCCTGACCGGCTACAACGGGGCGCTGGGCTACCGCACTTCGAAGAGCGAATATGCCGGATCCAAGACACTGGCGACCGACATCGAGTCGGCCACCAAGGTCGCGACGGCGTTGAAGGAAAACGGCTGGGTCTTCGCCTCCCACTCCTGGGGGCACCTCAACATGACCGAGAGCTCGGCCAAGCGCATCAAGCACGACCTGGAACTGTGGGATGCCGAGGTACGACCCATCCTCGGGGACACCGACCAATTCATCTTCCCCTTCGGGGCCGACATTTCCGGCGTTCCCCAGTACTCGGGCACCAAGTACGAGATGCTCAGGAACGACGGGTTCGACTTCTTCTACGGCGTCGATTCCACCACGCCGGCCTGGATGCAGACGGGCGGGCGCTACCTGCGGCAGGCACGCATCAACGTCGACGGCCTGCAATTCGCCAAGGAAAGGCGCGGGGACCGGCCGGTCCTGAAGAACTTCTTCGACGTCAAGAAGGTCATCGACCCCCGGCGGCCGAAGCCGAAGTAGGGGAGGCGGGCCTAGCGGGCGACCTGGAATTCCTCGCTGTCGATGGTCTTCTGCTGGTGGACGTTGTAGCGCGCCCCGGCAATCGTGGACTGGTTGATGATCTCCCCGGCCTCCGCCACCTCGGCGGTCGAAAGCGAGAGACGGAGCGCTCCGAGGTTCTCGGCGAAGTGGCCGGGGTTCTTGGTTCCGGGGATGGCGTGGACGTGCTCGCCCTGCGCCAGAACCCAGGCCAGGGAGAGAGCGGCGGCGGTGGTCCCCAGCCGGGTCGCCAGCCGCGCGAGGCGGTCGACCAGCTCGAGGTTGTGCGGGTAGTTTTCCTCGCTGAAGCGCGGCATGTGATGCCGCATGTCGCCTTTGGCCAGCGCGTCGATGCCACGCAGGTTGCCCGAAAGGTAGCCCCGGTACAGCGGGGAGAAGGCCACGAGCGCGGTCCCCAGTTCCTTGCAGGCCTGCACCATCCCCAGTTCGGGGTTGCGGGTGGCCAGCGAGTATTCGTTTTGCACCGCGGCAATCGGGTGCACCTCGTGGGCCGTGCGCAGCGTGGACACCGAGACCTCGGACAGGCCGATGCCGCCGATCTTTCCCGCCGCCACTGCCTCGGCCAGGGCGCCGACGGAGTCCTGGACCGGGACCTCGGGGTCGAGCCGGTGCAGGTAGTACAGGTCGATGCGCTCGGTCTGCAGGCGCTGCAGCGAGGCGTCGACCTGTGCCCGGAGTGTCTCGGGGCGCCCGTCGATCTCCCCGCGGCCGTCGACCAGCGCGAGCCCGCCCTTGGAAGCCAGCAGGTATTCGCCGCGGCGCTTCTTCAGGTGTTGCCCGATGAGGTTTTCGCTGCGGTGCCCGCCGTAGAGAGTTGCGGTGTCAAGGTGGTCGACCCCGGAATCCAGCACCTCGTGCAGCAGCCGCCCGGCCTCCTGGTCGGTGGGGAAGTCCGAGTAGCCATGGGAGATGTTCATGGCCCCGAAGCCCAGGGGATTGACGTTCTTGCCGGCCAGTACGCGCGTAGTCATGCGTTCATTTCTAGCATGCCGTGCGGCGCGCCCCGCCATCACGGCGCATCACTTCGTCATGCTGGCCGGCCCGGGGTTTCCCGCGACGCCGGGTGTTCCCGCGGCAGGATCCCGGTGAGGTGCGTCGTCCCGGCGGCGGTGGCCCGGCACCGACGATCGTGCCCCGAGGCGGCTGGAAGCCAGCGGGGTGGACCGGCGCGCGACGGCACGCGGGTTGCGCAGAAGTTCGACGGCCAGCGCGTGGCTGGCGGCCGGCTTGGCGGTGAAGATGCGGCCATCCAGCGGTGTCCTTGGAATGCTCATGCCCCCACCTTCGCCGATGAACGTGTCCCCTCGGCGAACCCGACGTGAAGCCCCGGGGTCGCCGCCGGGTTGTCCAGTCCGGCGGCTCAGGAGCCCAGGGCCAGGAACGCCCCGAGCTGCGCGAACGCGGCGGGGGTGCCGGGCAAGAAGTGCGTGAGTGCGGGGGAGCGCACGATCACCGCGCGCCACTGCCCGCGCGAGACCGCCACGTTGATCCGGTTGCGGTTCAGCAGGAAGTCGATGCCGCGGGCCGCGTCGTCGGCGGAGGAGCACGCCATGGAGACGATGACCACCGGGGCCTCCTGGCCCTGGAACTTGTCCACGGTGCCGACCTTGACGTCCTCCAGGCCGGCCTCGTCGAGTTCGGTGCGCAGCAGGTTCACCTGCGCGTTGTAGGCGGCGACCACCAAGAGGTCCGCGGCGACCAGCGGCCGCGGGGCCTCGCCCTCGCCGCCGATCCAGGACAGTCCGATGTGGGCGCGGACCTGGTTGATGACCTCGTGGGCCTCCTCCACCGAGGCGGTGGTGTTGCCGCGGTGTTCCACCAGCACGGTGGACACCCCGGCGGGCACCTCGGTGAGCGAACGCTGGGCCGCCGCGGAGGCCGACTGCAGCTTGGACTCGTAGCTCAGCGCCGAGACCTTGGAGCACAACTCCGGGTGCATGCGCCACGAGTCGGCCAGGAAGTAGCCCAGCTCCTCGGGCAGGGTGGGGTGCCCGGCGCTGAGCCAGCCCAGCGCGGATTCGTCCACCGGCTGCGGGTGCGAACCCTGGGTGACCTGCGGCAGCTGCTGCGGGTCGCCCAGCAACAGCAGGCGGGTGGCCGCGCGCGATACCGCCAGCGTGTTGGCCAGCGAATACTGTCCGGCTTCGTCGATGACCAGCAGGTCAAGGGAGCCCTCGGGGACCCGCTTGCCGGTCATGGTCCAGGCGGTTCCGCCGATCAGCGCCCCCTGGTCCGAGTTCAGCAGCTCCTCCACCGCGTCGTCGGTGGTGCCGGACCACGGGACCTCGGTCTTGTCCCCGGCCTTCAGTTTCTTGGCGACCTGTTCCGGGTGCACCCCGGCGCCGGTGATGGCCTTGGTGAGCACGTTGTCCACCACCGCGTGTGACTGGGCCACCACCCCGACCTTCCAGCCCTGCTTGACCAGTGCGGCGATGACGTGGGAGGCCACGAAGGTCTTGCCGGTGCCCGGGGGGCCCTGGACGGCAAGGTAGGAATGGTCCAGGTCGAGTAGCGCCTCGACGATGGCGCCCACGATGTTGCGCCGCCCGTCCACGAGCGCCGGGGCCGGCGGGGCCGACAGGGTCTTGAAGCGCGGGGCGGTCTTGCGCAGGATGTCGATGCCCGGGTGCTTCGGCAGGGAGGGCAGGGCGCCGCCGACGGTGCGTGCCAGCTCGGCGAGGGCCTCGCGCAGGGAAGTGGTGTTGATTGGCTGGTCGGGGGTCAGTGCCACCGGCAGCGTCCCGAAGGGCTGCACCTTCTTGCTGGACTTCTCGGCAATGACGAGCCGGTCCTCGTTGTCCCGCACCACCGCATTGAACAGCCCGGCCCGCCCGGCGGTGCTGGGTTCGAGTTCCGGGGGCAGGGGATCGGCATACATGGCAAACCAGGAGCTGCCGACGCGGAAGTCCGATCCCTCGGCCATGGTGCCGGCCAGTTCGGTGACGCGGGTTTCCACCTGGGCCCGGGCCGTGGGCTTGTGCCAGTCCTCAAGCACCGCCGCGTCGTCGACCACGAACACGTTGCGGGTCTCCGCCCAAACATCGAAGGGCTGATCGAGCCGGTCGAAGTGCTCCCACCAGAATTGCTTGGCCTCGCGGCGGTGGTAGCCGGTGGCGGCGGCGACCATGGCGATGGCCCGCTCGTCGTTGCTCAGCGCGCGGTCCTGGGGAAGGGATTCGAGGTACTCGCGCAGCGCGATTTCCTCCGGGCTCGGCTCGACGTCGTCGACCCCGGGCAGGGGAGCCTCGTCCACCCATTCGGTGCGCGGTGCGTGCGGCACCAGGCCCAGCAGCCAGTCGCGCAGCCGCAGCGTGGAGAGGCAGTCGTATTCGTTGTAGTCGCGGATGGATTCCAGGATCCGCCCGGCCTCGGCCCCGTCGATTTCCAGCTGCTCGCAGTACTTGGCGTAGGCGACCACGGAGGCGCCGGCGTCCTTGACGTCCCCGCCGCGCAGGTGCTCGCCCATGTACAGCGGCTCGAGCTTCTTGATCGAATAGGAGCGTTCGGAGATCAGCAGTGAGTGGCGGACCGTGTCATAGAGGTCCACCAGCAGCCCGTCGCGCAGCCACTGGTCGATGGTGTCCTCGTCGACCACGTGGCGCAGCGACAGGTTCCGCAGCGCGCTCTTCTCATAGGGCGCGTAGTGGTAGATCTTCATCTGCGGGTAGATCGCGCGCCGCGCCTCGACGTAGGCGACGAAGTCGGTGAAGGCCTTGCGTTCCTCGGCCCGGGAATGGGCCCAGAAGGGCTTGAAGACCGGTTCGTCCGTGTCGATCTCGATGACCCCGAAGAGGTATTCCAGACCCCAGGACTCGTCAAAAGGGTCCTGCCACAGCGGGTCGCCCTCGAAGTCGAAGAAGATGTCCCCGGTGCTGGGTTCCGGGAGCCGGGAAATGGTTTGGGTGGCGCTGACCTTGTAGGCGACCCCGCCGATGGTTCCGTCGGTGGCGCCGAGCCCGACCTGCATGCGGGCCTGTTCGGCGAGCTTGTGGTGCGGGTCGCGGGTCTTGGTGTTGGAGGCGGCGAGCTCGTCGATGGTGGTGATTCCGGCTTCCATGAGCTTCCTGCGCTTGGCGGTGTTCATGCCGGCGACCAGCAGCAGGTCGCGGTGTTTGGCGACCTGTTCGGCGCAGTAGTCGCAGCGTCCGCAGGCGCCGACTCCGTCCTGGCCCCAGGCGACCGGGTCGGATCCCGCGAGGTGCGCGGACGTGAGGGCCTTGAAACGGGCGCGGCGGTCCTTGAACACCGGTAGCAGCTCGTGCATCCGGTGCACCGAGTGGGTCTTGTCGCCGAGCACCAGGGTGGTTTGCTCGGCCACCGGGATCCCCGCGCTGATGAGCTGGTCGCCGTAGGCGGCCAGCTGGAGCAGGGCGGTGACGCGGGCATGGCGGGCCAGCTTGGTGTCCCACACCGCGTAGGAGCCGTCCGGCTGGCGAACGAGGAAGTCGGCGAAGCCGACGAATTCCCCGTCGAAGAAGGTTGCCTGGAACACCACGTCGGCACCCTTGAGCAGCGCCTGGTGGGTTTCCTCGTGGGCCTGGACCAGCGAGGCCCTGTCCCCGCGGACCCCGGCGGCCAGCATCTTCACGCCGCGGCCGGTGTCGGCGTCGTAGTCGCCGAATTGCCCGCGCAATTCCTCCAGGACCTTGTGTTCGTGGGCGTCGCCGAGCACCGCGGTGCGTTCAAGCATCTCGTCCGGCCCGAAGTCGGCCTTGGCGCTGCGTCCCAGGCGTTCGTCGAGCTTGCTCAGCGAGGCGAACTCGCAGCCGGCTGCCGTTACGAGGTCGGATGCGGAGTAGATCAAATCCTGATCGAGGAAAAACACGGGACGGGTGCTCCTTTGGGGATTGGCGTAGCTTTGAAGCTAACACCTCGGTGCCGACATATTGGTTTTGCCGCCCGGGCCCGGAGGCTGGCTCGGGGACGGGCGGCACCGCGTGTGATGGAGGGCCGCGATCCGTTCAGCCTCGGTCCACCGCCGTGGAAAGCCCCGTGTCCCGGTGCGGGAACCGTGCCGCATTCCCCGTCGGAATGCTGGGAAGCGTGCTCAGTCCTTGGCCAGGTGCCTGAGGACGAATTCCGCGGTGGCCTCGGCGAGCCCGGCCCCGTCTTCGGATACGGTGCGGCCGGAGCGGGCAACCTTGAAAGAGTGGTCACCGCCTTCGAACCACACCAGTTCGCTGGCCTGGTTGAGGTTGGCGACCACGCTGGTCATCAGCGCCTGGTTGGCGAAGGGGTCGCGGGTGCCTTCGAGGAAGAGCATCGGCACCTGCAACGGGTAGAGGTGTTCGTCGCGCAGTTTGTCTTCTTTTTTCGGGGCATGCAAGGGGTAGCCCAGAAATATCAGGGCCTGGGAGTCCATGCCTTCGGCGACGGCCATGGAGGCCATGCGACCGCCAAATGACTTGCCGGCGGCGAACAACGGAAGTTCACCGGAGAGACTCGCGCCGACCCACTCGCGTACTTGTTTCCACGCGTTGACCGCAACGGGTGCACGGTCAGGAAACTTCTTGCCCGCATCCATGTACGGGAAGTTGAAGCGCAGCACCGAAATGCCTTTTTCGGCGACTGCCAGGGCGTAGCCGGCCAGGAAGTCGTGGTCCTTGCCGGCGCCGGCTCCGTGGGCGAGGATCAGAAACGCCAGGGGATTTTCGGCCTCGTCAAGTAATGCGGTGACGCTGTCGGTGCCGCACGGGATGTTCACTTCCTGGCTCATGGGTTCAAGCCTAGATCTTGTTGGCCGGTTGGATCGAACCGATCAGGCGGGTCGGAGGGGATTCCGGGACGGTGTGCCGGACGAGACACCGCCAAATGCTTAACTAAGTTATATAACCGGGCTATGCTTAGTCCATGCCTTCCGAACTCGGCCCGGTCCTTTTTAGGCTCATCTCGGCCACCCACCGCCTCTCCCGCGGCGCCACCGTGCGCCTGGACCACGGGCTCTCGGCCTCGCATTATCGAACGCTCGGACTCCTGCGTGACATCCAGCCCATGCGCATCGGCCAGCTGGCCGAACAGAACCACATTTCACAGCCCGGCATGACGAAGATCGTCGCGTCCCTGGAGGCCCAGGGACGCGTGGCACGTCTGGCGGACCCCGCCGATTCCCGGGCCTCGATCATCGAGATCACCGATGCCGGGCGGGACGTCCTCACCCAGCGGGGACAGGACCTGGCGGCACTGCTGAAACAGGACTTCAGCGACCTCAACGACGAGCAGGTGGCCGTGCTGGCCAAGGCGGCAGACATCCTCGAATCCCGCAACGCCCCGAAAGGCGGAACGTCCAAATGAAACAACCCAAGGCCGTGTGGGCGGTCGCGTTCACCTCGATGATTGCCTTCATGGGCATCGGACTGGTTTCCCCGATCCTTCCCGCCATCACCGAGGAACTGGGGGCCACCACCACCCAGACATCGCTGCTGTTCACCTCATACCTGGTGATCACCGGCGTGGCCATGTTCTTCACTTCCTTCATCTCCTCCCGGATCGGGGCCCGCAAGACCCTGATGATCGGGTTGGCGATCATCGTGGTGTCCTCCTTCGGCGCCGGGGCCTCGGGCAGCATCGAAGGGATCATCGCCTTCCGCGCCGTCTGGGGACTGGGCAACGCCATGTTCATCTCCACCGCCCTGTCCACCATCATTTCCGAATCCACGGGCAACCCGAGCGCGGCCATCATCCTCTACGAGGCGGCCCTCGGGCTTGGCCTGGCGATCGGGCCACTGGTCGGCGGGCTGCTGGGTTCGGTGGCCTGGCAGGCCCCGTTCTTCGGGACCTCGGTCCTGATGACCCTCGGATTCATCCTGCTGGCCACCATGATGCGCGGGTCCGGCGCCGGTAACGAACCAACCCACATCGGCGCGCCGTTCAAGGCGCTGGCCAACCCCGCGCTGCTGGTCATGGCACTGGTCGCGTTCTTCTACAACGTCGGCTTCTTCGTGATCATGTCCTTCACGGCCTACCCGCTGCACTTCACCGCCATGGGCATCGGGTTGGTGTTCACCGGCTGGGGCGTGGGCCTTGCGCTGACATCGGTCTTCGGGGCGCCGCTGCTGACCCGACGTTTCAAGCGAACCACCGTGCTGATCGGGACCCTGGCGCTGCTGAGCCTGACGATGGTGGCCTTCGCCCTGCTCGTTGATTCCCCGCGGGCTCTGGTGGTGATGATGGTGGTTGCCGGCCTGGAACTGGGCATCATGAACACCGTACTGACCGAGGTGGTCATGGAGGCCACCGACCTGCCGCGCTCCGTGGCCTCGTCCAGCTACTCCGGGATCCGCTTCCTGGGCGGGGCCGTCGCGCCGCCGGTTGCCGCGGCCCTGGCTGCTGCCTTCACCATGGCCATCCCGTACTTCATGGGCGCGGCCTCCGTGTTGCTGGCCGCGGCACTGCTCTTCTCCTTCAAGCACCTGCTGTCCCACGCGGAGCGGCACGAAGCCACCCCCGTGGACGAAGCACTGCTTGAGGCCGAAGCCATCGGTGTGGGCGACAGCTAAGGTCCGCTCGGCGCGGCCCGCGGGGCTCAGTGCAGCGGGAAGCTCGAATCCTTGATGTTCGCTTCCACCCGGGTGTAGGCATCGCGTGCGACGGCCTTCCAGAAGCGCAGGGCAGCCCCAGGGTCCTCCGACTCCAGCCGGGCAATCGACGCCGCCGAAAGCACCTTCAGGTGCAGCCTGCCCACGGCTGTGACCCGGGTGGTCTGCTCGCCCTCGCCGCCCAGGGCGATCTCGCCGAAGGTCATGCCGGCCGACAGCGTCGCGTGCCGCACCGGCTTGCCGTTCTGCAGCGTGGAGGTGACCACCTTGCCGCTGAGGATGAAGTAGACGCCGCCGAATTCCTGGCCCGGCGTGCGGATGATCCGCCCGGCCTCGATACGGCTCTCCTCCATCAGGGATTCGAGGGCCTCAATGTCCGAGGCATCCAACGGGGCCAGGGCCGCGAAGTCGCAGACCGCGACCTCGCTGGGCACCAGGTCCGCGCTGCCGTGGCGCTGCAGCAACATGGTTTCGGCCCACTCCACCGCGTCGTTGCGGCTGGGGAAGCAGCGCAGCGTCTCCAGCGGTTCGAAGGACTTTTCCTGCACCAGCGCCAGGGTGCGGCCCTCCGCATCCAGTTCGGCGGCCAGCTGGTGGATCATCTGCACCGCGATCCGGTCGATCTCGTCGACCCGGCGCAAATCCAGGATCACCAGCTCCACGGAATTCTCCAGCCCGCTGATCTCGCGCACCATCGACTCGGTTCCCGCAAAGAGCAGGTCCCCGGCCAGTTCCACGATGTGTGCGCGCTCGCCGTGCTCGGCCAGCAGTCGGGCGGCCGCATCGCTGTGGCGGGTGTAGGACGGGGCATCGGTGATGTCGTAGTGGTCGCGGATCACCGAGCGGCCCAGGCGGGCGGCGCGCACGAAGTGCAGCCCCATGTCCGCGCTGATGCGCTCGCTCACCGCGACCCCGCGCACCGAGGAGCCGTGGGCGTCAAGCGCGGGGGAGTAGATGGCCAGGCCCACCTGGCCCGGCAGCACCGCAATCAGCCCGCCGCCTACCCCGGACTTGGCGGGCAGCCCCACGGCCGAAATCCACGCCCCGGCATCGTCGTACATCCCGCAGGTGGTCATGACCGACAGGGTGCGCTGGACCGCCTCCTTGCCCATGGCCTGCACGCCGGTGCGCGGCTGGGTGCCGCCGTTGGCCAGCGTCGCGGCCATCATGGCCAGGTCCTGGGTGTTGACCATGACCGAGCAGGCGCGGAAGTAGTCCTCCAGCACCGGGGTCGGGTCGGTCTCGATGATGTCGAAGGAACGCAGCAGGTAGGCGAGCGCGCGGTTGCGGTGCCCGGTCAGCGCTTCCGAGGCATAGATCGAGTCGCTGAGCTCCAGCTGCCTGCCCGCCGCGGCCGAGAAGTGCTCCAGGATGCGGTCGAAGCGGCCGGTGTCCCGGTCCCGGATCAGCGAGATCGTGGCGATGGCCCCGGCATTGATCATGGCGTTGGCGGGGCGGCCGCTGTCCCGGGCCAGGGAGATCTCGTTGAACGCGTCGCCGCTGGGTTCCACGTCGATCTTCGCATCCACCGCGTCCAACCCGATGTCGTCCAACGCCAGCGCATAGGAAAAGGGCTTGGAAATGGATTGGATGGAGAATTCCATCTCCGCGTCCCCGACCTGGTACACGTGTCCGTCGACGGTGGCCATGGCGATGGCGAACTTGGACGGGTCGGCGTTGGCCATCGCCGGGATGCCCTGGTAGGGGGTCCCGGCGGTGAGGTCCAGCAGTTCTTTGTAGAGGTCGGCGAGGTAGCTGTCGATGGGGGAACGCATGGTTCCTAGCCTAGGGGTTCGACCCCTGCCGTGTCCGCGATGGCCTGTATGGGCTTGGTGGTCAGCGCCTGGCCGATGGCCGCGCCCAGGATCCGTGCGCCCTCGACGTTGGGATGCACCCCGTCGTCGCTGAGTCCCGCGAGGAAGGTGTTGTCCTCGGCGCGCAGCCCGGCCGACGCGTCGACGAACAGCCAGCCGCGCTCGCCGGCCAGGGTGCGCAGGAAGTCGTTGTAGTCCAGCGTCGCCGCCACCGCGTCGTCCCGCGGCGGGACGCTGCTCAGCAGCACCAGCGGGGCGCGCACGATGCGTGTGATCCGCACCAGGTTCTCCGCGATCCGGGCGTGGCTGGTCCCGTGGGCCAGGTCGTTGGTGCCGGCCAGGATGACCAGGGCATCTGCACTTCCGGGGCGCAGGGCCACTGCCATGTCACCGCTCTGGGCCCCGCCCAGCGCCCAGCCGCCGGCCCAGGCCAGGGTGGCGGGTGTGCCGGGTGTGTTGACGTAGTTGACCCAGGAGGCCTCCCCGACATGGCCCGCGGCCACGGTGTGGCTTCCGGCGGCGGTGATCGAGTCGCCGGCCACCATGAAGGTGCTGTGGTTTCCTCCGGCGGGCAGGGCGATGGCCTGCGCCATCGGTTCGTCGGCGCGCGGCCCTCCGGTCAGCCCCAGCAGGCCGAGGAAAACTGCCACACATGTAAATATCAAGAGGGGTTTGCGAGTTCCCAAGGTAATGCCCCTTTCCTGCATTAAGCGTAGTGGGCGCCGGTCCGTGATTTGGACTCGTTCCTGCAACGATTGCCGTTTGGACACAACAAATCACGACGGCTTCCCGAGAGGATATTCGTTGGGAAGCCGCCGTGATTTGAGGTGACAGGTGGCGGTGCGGTTACTTGCGCCGCCCAGCCACCAGTGAGGTGAGCACGACGGCCGCGGTGACGGAATTGACGGCCGGCCACGCACCTATCTTCTTGGCCAGCGGGTGCGAGGCACCGAAGGCGGCAAGATAGAGTCCGGTCAGGGCAATGGCTGTCGGGGTTCCGGCGTTGGCCTTCCACAGCAGGAAGGCGCCGGTGCCGGCGGCGGCCAGCACCGCCCCGCCCAGCGGACGGTTCTTGGTGGTGCGGGCGACGGCGAAACCGCCAATGAGTCCGGTTCCGGCAAGGGCCGAGGGCAATAGCGACATCGTGGGTGTTCTCCTTTTTGCTTCCAGCCTAAACGCCGACACCGATGCCGCCGGTGCACGGGGCGCCCGGCTCGGGGGTCTGCGGGCCCTGGCGGTACTTGGTGATGAAGGCGGAGATGCGCGGATCATCCGGGGAATCGACGCTGAGCTGCTCGCCCCAGGCGGTGAGCTTGATCTTTTCACCCTGGCCGGGGAAGGGGCTCAGGATGAGATAGGTCTTCTCTCCCACCGCGTCCTTAAGTGCCGAAGCCTCCGCATCGCTGATGCCGTCGTAGGTCATCCACACGGCGCCGTGTTCCATCGAGTGGACGGCATTGTTTTCCGGCACCGGGGCCTCGTAGATGCCGCAGTTGAGCCAGACGGGATTGTGGTCCCCGCCCACACCAGGCATTTGGTCGTAAGTCACCGTGGTGTTGACGTGGTTGGCCGAGGCCACCTCGAAGGTCTTGACGCCGTCGATGGGCAATGCAGCGGCAGCCGTGGCGGCGGCCTTGTCCTCGGCCGCACCGTTGAGGACCACGGCGGTGGGGACGACGATCGCCAGGGCGGCGGCGGCGATCACCGCCACTGTCAGCAGCTTGGTTCGTTTTTCCTTGGCCTTTGCCTTGGCAAGGACCATTTGGGCTTCTTCGCGCTTGTTCATGGGAGGGTGTCCTTTAGTTCAGCTGTGCGAGCAGCTGGGTCAGGGCCGAAATCTCGGCCTGTTGGGTCTTGACGATTTTGGTGGCGAACGCGGCGACCATGGGGTCGTCTCCGCGTTGCAGGTAGGCCTCGGCCATTTCGACGCCGCCCCGGTGGTGGGCGATCATCAGGGCCAGGAATTGCCGGTCGGCGGTTTCGCCGCGCGCCGCGGTGAGCTTTTGGATGTCGGCTTCGCTTGCCATGCCCATGGAAGCCATGGTGTGGGGCTCGCCGGGGGCGATGCTCCCGTGACCGGCATGCGATGCATCCTCGCTGAGCAAACCACTCATCCACGTCATGGACTCGCCGGTCTGCGGCAGCCCCCACGTTTCAAGCCAGGCGAACATCTGCCCCGATTGCTGTTGCTGGGTCAAGGCGATGTCGTAGGCCATCGATCGCACGGCAGTGTTGTTCGATTGCTCGCGAATGATCATGGAAAGCTGCACGGCCTGGTGGTGGTGCGTTTGCATGTCCCGGGCGAAGCCGGCCTCGGGGGAGGCCTCGGAGGGGAAGTTGCTGCGTGGGTTGGCGGAGCCCAGGATCCAGCCGCCGGTGGCCATGGCGAGCATGAGTGCCACTATGGCAAAGACCAGGGCGCGAGAGGTTTTGGGTTCGGACATATTGGGTCCTTGGAACGAAGAATGCGATGCACCCGAAATCGGGCGCGCTGACGGCAGGGAAGAGGAAGCCGTGTTCTACGTTCGTGAAATCGAGAGCGCGTGCAAGTCCGGGGCACGGGCCTGCTGCGGGTCGGAATAACCAGAGCGTGTCGCCGGGGTTGCCGGAAGGGCGCCGAAGGTCCCGGAGGCGTCGGGGCGCGGCGCAATCTGGGCCAGGTTCAACTGCGGATCCGCGCTCGGTTCGCAGTGGTGCTTGGTGGGCATGTCCGTCGGGCAATGCGCCGTAGCCGCTGCCGGTGCCGCATCCGCGTGAATCGGGGACACGGATCCAATGGCTTCCCAACCGAGTGCGTTTCCCATGGGCAGCAGCACGGCCAGAGCGAGCAGCAGCCCCAGGAATCGCTTCACGTGCACGCCGCCCTTCGGATCCGGTGAAGATTGTTGGTTGAGGACTCAACGATATAAATGCCAGTTGTGCATTTGCTGTGAGAACGGTTCGGATGGCTTGCCCGCGACTTGCCCGGTGCAATTGGTGCAAGGCCCAGGACATAGGCTGGGTGGATGGAATTGATCGACCGGTGGTGGGAAGCGGTGCTGGCCGGCTTCAGCAAAAGCGACCCGTTGGCGCTGACGCCGTGGCCGTTGCTGGGCCTGGTTGCCCTGTGCGTGCTGCTGACGGTGCCGCGTGCCAGCTGGCGGATCTTCGGTCTGTATGTGACCTTTGTCCACGAACTGGGGCATGCCTTCGCGGCGTTGGCGACGGGACGGTTTGTCCACGGACTGAAGATCCGGATGGATCATTCGGGCGAGCTGGTCAGCAGCGGCAAGCCGGGGTTTTCCGCGGTGTTCAGTGGATTCTGGGGATACCCTGCGCCCGCCGCGGTGGGCCTGGCGCTGGTTGGTTCGACCTACTACGGACATGCCTCCGCGGCCTTGTCCATCGGGGCCCTTGCCCTGCTGGTTTCGTTGATCTTCCTGCGCAACTGGGCGGGCATCGCGGTGGCGCTGTGTTCCGCGCTGGCCGCGCAACTGCTGGTGGTTTTCACCCCCGCCCGGGCCATCGCCTGGGTGGTGCTTGGGCTGGGCCTGATGCTGTTGGTTGGTTCGGTGCGTGACCTCTTCAAGGTCCTTGGGGTCCACACCCGCCGGCGCGGTCTGGTCGCTTCCTCGGATGCCTACATCCTGGCCACACGCAGTTGGCTGCCGGCCTGGTTTTGGCTCCTGGGCTTCGTCGTGGTCATTGGCGGCGCGGTGCTGATTTCGGCCTGGATGATTGTCCTGATGCTGCGCTGACCCCTGCCGTGCGGTGCTTCCGGGCTGCGTTCGAGCGGCAACGGGGATCAGGCCGTGCGACAGTTTTCGGGGTGTCCGTGGATGAAATGCAACGCGAGGGCCCGCTGGATCTCCGGTTCGTCCACCCCGTAGGCGCTGGCTATTTGTTCAAGCGTCCACCCGGCCGTGCGCAACTCCATGAGGGTTGGATAGGCGGGCATGCCGATACCCATTTCTCGCCGCTCCCTTCGGACTGGATCGATAATTCCATCCAACTACACGGCACCGACACTTTGGAACGCAACGAAATTTTGCGTCCCTGCGCACGGCCCTGCCGCGGGGCGTGCCTTTGGCCTAATGTGGGTGTCAGGGGGAACCGACGTGAGAAAAGGGATGCATACGGCCATGGCAATCTTCGAATACACGACGCATCTGCCCTACCCGCGGGAAACGGTGTTCCGCTGGTTTGAGCGCCCGGGCGCCCTGCCCCGGCTCTCGGCACCCTTCGCCGGAACGGTCAGGCAGGAACCCGACAAGGGCCTTGCCGTGGGGTCGCGGGCCGTCATCGACGTGGCGGCACCCGGGACCTGGGGCACTTCCCTGGCCGCCGCCGTCGGTGCCGGGGCCCAGGCCCTGGGACTGCCCGGCCGGGTACGTGCGGGAATCCCGTGGCATGCCAAGCACATCGCCCTTAATCCCGGCCACGACTTCACCGACATCATGGAATCAGGACCCCTGGCCCGCTGGGAACACCAGCACTTCTTTGCCGACGACAGCAACGCGCCACACCCCGGAACGGTCATGCGCGACGTGGTGGAATTCGAACTCCCGCTGGTCGGCCGACTGCCCGGGAGCAAGGCGCACAAACTCGCCGAGCGAGCCTTCAAGCATGAGCTGGTCCAGGTCTTCCGGTACCGGGAACGGATGCTCAGGGCCGACCTGGCATTCCACGCAAGCCATGCATCCAAGCCCCTGACGATTGCCGTGGCCGGCGCCTCCGGAATGATCGGCACCCAGCTTTGCGCGTTGCTGGGCGGCGGCGGCCACCGCATCAAGCGCCTGGTGCGGGACCGGCGTGCGGCCATCGGCGAGGACACCGTCTTCTGGGCCCCGGAATATGCGGTGCTGGACCCCGAGGAGCTGCGCGACGTGGATGCGGTGGTGAACCTGGCCGGGCACACCATTGGCGGACGGTTCACCGCAGGCACCAAGGAGGAAATCCGCGCCTCGCGAGTGCTGGGCACGGGGCTGCTCGCCCGCGCCCTGGCATCCCTGGCCACGGACGGGAAGCAACGCAGCCTCATCGTGGCCTCGGGCATCGGCATTTACGGGGCCAAACCGCACGCGGGCGGGCCTGCGGTTCCCCTGGCCGAGGACGCCGCACCAGGAACCGATTTCCTGGCCGGGGTCTGCACGGCTTGGGAGGATGCGTGCTCGCCCGCACGCCAGGCCGGGGTGCGGGTGGTCAATGTGCGTACCGGCCTGGTGCAATCACCTGCCACCGGCGCACTGCAACGCCTGCTGCCGCTCTACGCCCTGGGCCTGGGCGGACCCCTGGGTACGGAAGCCTGGCAGTCCTGGATCAGCGTCGACGACGTGGTGGGCATCTACGCCCACGCGCTGCTCACCGAGGGGCTGGCGGGGCCCGTCAATGCCGTGGCGCCGCACCCGGTGCAGGCCAAGGAGTATGCCGAGGTGCTGGGCAAGGTGGTGCGCCGTCCGGCCCGAGTTCCGGTTCCCGCCTTCGGCCCCAGGCTCCTGCTGGGCAAGCAGGGCGCCAGGGAACTGGCCTTCGCAGACCAGCGTGTCTCCAGCCGGAAGATCGAGGACAGCGGCTACGTGTTCAGGCACGCCGACCTTGAATCGGCACTGCGCCACGTGCTGGGGCATTCCTAGGCGGGGGCTCTCAGCGTCCGGCGCCGTGGCGCCTGCCCACGAGGTACGCACCGACCGCGCCCGCGGCCCCGGTCAGCAGGCCCCATGGAAGGCCCGGACCGGGCAGCTCCGCCTCCGGGTGTGCGTCCCCGCCGGCGCGAACCCGCAGGGCGCGGGCGTTGTCGCGGTCATCGAGCAGGGCCAGTTGCGCCTTGGCGATTCCCGTGCCGTCGCGGGTCGGCAAGGCCAGCGCATCCTCCACCGGCAGGCCCAGGCGCAGTTCCCGGGCGCGTTCGAGTTCGGCGTCAAGCTCGGAACCCAGCAACAGGGAAATATTGGCCAGCCAAATCCACAACAGCAGGATGATCACGCCGCCCAGGGCACCGTAGGCGCTCTGGTATTTGCTGAAGTTCACCACGTAGAAGAAGAACCCCGCGGTGCTCAGCGCCAGGACCAGCAGCGCGCCCAGGGCGCCGGCGCTGATCCAGCGGAATTTCGGCTGCCGGACATTGGGGGTGAAATGGTAGAGCAACGCGACCATGAGCACCGCGATCAGCAGGAGCACCGGCCACTTGGCGATGTTCCAGGTCAAAAGCGTCGCCTCGCCGAGGCCCAGCACCGAGCCGATTCCCTGCGCGACGGGCCCCGAGAGCACCAGGATGGCGATGGCCAACACCGCCAGGCACAGGATCACCAGGGTCAGCAGGTACATCTGGGGCCGCAGCTTCCACAGTGGACGGCCCTCGGCGATGCCATAGGTGCGGTTCAGGGCCCTGCCGAATGCGCCCACGTAGGCCGAGGCCGACCACAGGGCCACCAGCAAACCGGCAAGCAACGTCCAGCCGGCCCCGGTTTGTTGCCCGAGCTGGGTCAGCAGGGTTTTGGCGTTCTCGCCCATCTCGGGGGTGCTGATCTGGCTGATGGTCTGGACCATGAAATCCCTGGTCTCGGGTCCGCTGCTGATCATTGAGAGCATCGAGAGCAGTGCCAGTATCCCCGGTACCAGTGAAAGCACCGAGTAATAGGTCAGCGCGGCGGCAAGATCGGTGGCACCGTCGCGGGAAAACTCCCGTACCGTTCGCTTCGCGGCATACAGCCAGGAATCCCTGCGTAATACGAGTTCGCTGCTTTGTGACTGGTCCACTGGGGAATACACCTGCTTCCGGCAAGGCTGGCTTGGTCTTTTCCCACCTTACGTCCTAGTTTCGCCGACGCAAGGAACGCGTGGACCGGAAGCCGTCGGTGGCCAGCACGACCAAGGCCAGGATGATGGGTGCGTAGGTGAACGCATCGCGGGCAAAAAGCTGTTCCCCCATGGCCACCGCGGCCACCAGAAGCAACACCGGTTCGACGTAGCTGAGCAGCCCGAATACCGACAGGGAGAGCAGGGACGCGGCTCCCAGGTACAGGAACATGGCCACCGCCCCCAACACCCCAATGGACAGGACCGGCAGCAGGGTTGCCTCGGGCCCGTGGACACCGGTGAGGATGAAGTAGACGGCCAGCGGGGTGAGGAACAGGATCTCGAGCGTGAAGGCCGCGTTGGACTCAAAGCGCGCGGCGCGCCTTGCCGCAAAATAAACGGGATAGCCGAGGCAAATCAGCAAGGTGGGCCAGGCCAGTCCGCCGGCGAAGAACAATTGGTGGCCCACGCCGGCAACTGCCAGGGCCACAGCGATCTTTTGCCCCCGGGACAGCCGCTCGGCGAAGGCGGCCCGTCCCACCACCACCATGACCAGGGGGAGCAGGAAATAGCCGAGCGACGTCGCCAACGCGTAGCCGTTCATGGGCGCATACATGAACAGCCAGAGCTGGACGCCCACCAGCGAGCTGGCGATGGCCCCGTAAAACAGCAGGCCGGGCCTGGCCTTGATGCGCCCGAGCAGGGCAATCATCTGGGAGCGGCGGGCCGGAACCAGCGCATAGACCGGGGCAATGATCAACAGAGTCAACACTATTCGCCAGCCGTAGACCTCCGTGTGTCCGATGTCCTTCAGGGAACCGGAAATGAGGAAGATGGCCGCGAACAGTGCCGAGGCCGCGAGCGAGGCAAGAACGCCGCGATTCATCGATGACGCTCCATTGTTCGTACTCGACTTGGCCTTTCAGTCTAGGGGAGGCGGGAACCGCACCCGGCCTACACCTCGAGCTTGCGCCGGATGAACGAGGAGAGCTGGTCGACCAGGATGATCAGGACCAGGACCACCACGATCTGGGTGGCCATCGCATCGAAGCGGAACGACTTGATGGACTGGTTGATCAGCAACCCGATGCCGCCGGCGCCGACAAGTCCCAGGACCAGCGAGGAGCGGACGTTCACGTCGAAGCGGTACAGCAGCAACCCCACGAACTGGCCCAGTGCCATGGGCAGCGCGGCGTGGGTGACCTGCTGGAACCGCGAGGCCCCGGCCGTGGCCAACGCCTGCTGGGGGCCGGAATCGGTTTCCTCCATCGACTCCGCCCACAGCTTCCCCATGACGCCGGTGTTGTGGCAGATCAACGCGAGCACGCCGGCAAACGGGCCGAGTCCCACCGCGGTCACGAAGATCAGCGCGAAGACGATGTCCGGCACCGCCCGGAAGAAGGAGAGGATGGCGCGGGAGAGCTGGTACACGGCGCGGTGCGGCGTGGTGGTGCGCGAGGCGAACACCGCCAGCAACAGGGCCGTGGGGATGGAAAGGGTGGTCCCCAGCAGCCCGATCCACAGGGTCACGGTGGTCGCCTTCAGCGCCGGGGCGAGGACCGATTCCCAGTCAAGGTCGGGCGGGAAGGCCTCGGCCAGGAAGGAAGCCATGCCTTCGGCGCCCGTGACCAGTGCCGACACCTCGAAGTCGGTGCCGCGCAGCGCGAAAACGTGCAGGACGATGAACACCGCGATGGCGGTGAGGATCGAGGTGACCCGCCACCCGGCGTTGGGGACCTTGGGGACCGAAAGGCCGGGGACCTGCGTGCTCATGCCGCTGCTCGATTCGGGGTGTAGAGGCGGGACTGCATGGAGGCGTCGAGTCCGGAGATGTCCCCGGAGTATTCGATGCGGCCATTGACCAGCCCGATGACGTTGTCCGCGTGGCGCAGGGCCAACTCCGGCTGGTGCAGGACCGCCGCGACCGCCAGATTCTCCGTGTGGGCGAGTTCGGCCAGCAGGGCCATGACTTCCTCGGCGGCGCGCGGGTCGAGCGCGGAGACCGGCTCGTCGGCCAGCAGCACCGAGGCGCGCTGGCACAGGGCGCGGGCCACGGCCACGCGCTGGGCCTGGCCGCCGGAGAGCCGGCCGGCCTTCTCGTGGGCGCGGTCGGCCATGCCGACGCGGGCCAAGGCCGCCATGGCCTCTTCCTTCAGCTCGCGGGGGAAGAACATCGGGCTGACGGAGGCGGGGCCGCGCAGCCGGCCCAGGGCGCCGGCGCACACGTTCTCCAATGCCGTGCGCCGCGGTACCAAGTGGATTTTCTGGAAGACCATGGCCACCAAGGACCGTGCCCTGGCCAGTTCGGTGCCGCGCAGCGTGGACAGCTCGGTGCCGTCCAGCTTGATGGATCCGGCATCGGGGGTTTCCAGGCCCATGATGCACTTGAGCGTGGTGGACTTGCCCGAGCCGTTGGCGCCCAGGAACGCCAGCATGGAGCCGCGGGCTAGGGTGAAATCGACCCCGTCCAGGACGGTGCGCCCGCCAAACGACTTGGTCAGGTTCTTGACCTGCATGATCTCCTCGCCGGCCGGTGCGGCCGGGTGCAATGCGCGATGCGGTAGCCGTAGCGTGGTCATTAGATGTCCTTCTCGGTCAGGCCCATGGTCTCGGCCAGGTCGAAGAGCGGGTTGTAGGTTTCCTTGGTGACCTCGATCAGGGGCCCGGCTGGGGTGACGTCAAGGAACTTGCCGACCGCCTCGATGTCCGCGGGCGCCAGGTTCAGCAGGGCGTCCTTGACCGCGGCCTTGAAGGCCGGGTCGGCGTCGGCGGAGACCGTGATGGGGTCGTTCGGGATGGCCTCGCTCTTCCAGACCTGGCGGAAGCCGGCCGGATCAAAGTTGCCCGAGTCGATGGCGCTGGCCAGGGTCTGCGAGTTGATCTGGGCCGCGTCGACGGTGCCCTTGGTCAGGGCCAGCAGAGCCTCGGGGTGCCCGCCGGCATAGTTCATGTTCAGCTCGTCCTCGGCGATGCCCGCCTTCTTCAGTCCGAAGCGGGGCAGCACATCCCCGCTGGTGGAGCCGACGGAGCCCAGGGCGAGGTCCTTGCCGCGCAAGTCATCGATGGTCTTGATCGCGGAATCCTTGGGAACCCAGATGCCGGCGGTGTAGGAGGAGAGTTTCCCGTCCGCGGTGCCGAAGGAAACCAGCGGCTCGGCGTTGGCCTTGGTGGAGGCGAAGACGAAGCCCATGGGCCCGAACTGTCCGATGTCGAGTTTGCCGTTGCGCATCGAGAGCACCTCGGCCGCGTAGTCCTCGACCACCTGGACCTCGACCTTGCAGTCCAGTTCCTTGCCCAGGGCGGCGGCGAGCACCTTGTAGGCGGGTTCGAGCTTGGTCGGGTCCTCGAAGGGTTCGATGCCGAACTTCAGTTCGTCTGTCGGGCAGAACGACCCGGCGTCGGCGTCGGCCGCGGCCGGGGCCCCGGTGGAGGAGCAGCCGGCCAGGGTGAGGGCGGCGACGGCGGCAAGGGACATGGCGAGGGTGCGTGGGATTTTCATGGTGCGGCGGGTCCTTAGCGAGTGAGGGTGGCGGTGGGCCGGGGGAGGGGACGTGCGGTGAGGTTTGCCTCGGCCAGGCCGAAGGAGATGGTCATGCCGATGCCGCTGGTCACGGAAACCAGGGTGATGGCCTCGCCGATGTCGCGGACCAGAACGGGGGAAACTTCGGAGGAGGCGTAGATGCCCTGCCAGCGTTCGGTGGTGGCGAACGATTCCACATCCAGCACCTTCGCTGCGGCCCGCAGCAGGATCCCGGACGTGGATTCATCGAGGAACGGGTCCTGGGTCAGGTCATAGGAGTGCGAGTCCCCGAGCAGCAAGGTTCCGTCCGGACGCTGGGTGAACATCACGTTGGCGCCGATCCCCAGCAGGTCGGGGTGGGCCGCGGCGACCTCGGCGCGCAATGCGCTCGCCGAAGGCATGTGCGTGAACGCGTCGTAGCGCAGCATGGAGGTCGCGGTGAGCACGGCAGGGACGATGGTGGTGCTTTCCGGGGCGCCGGCGGCCGTCATCTGCAGCGCGCACCGTTCGATGCGGTGCTCGGCCGCGATCTGCGGGAACAGGTAGTCCACGTCGTGGCCGACACAGATGTACACCTGGTCGGCCTCGAAGTCGCCGCGGCTGGTGTTGACGCGGGCCCGGCGTTCGGAACCTTGCCCGAACCCCAAGGCAGCGGTGTTGAAGTGGACCGCTGCCCCTTCTTGTTCGTGGAGCCAGCCCGCCAGCGTGCCCACCGTGCTGCGCGGGTCAACCCGCAGGTCATCGGCGAGGAAAGCGCCGCCGCGGATGCCGTCGGTGTTCTCGCGGCCGAGCCTGGCACGGACTTCCTCGGCGCCCAGCACGCTCACCTGGCCCTCGGGGCGGGACTCGGAGAATTCGCGCAGCAGCTGGAGCTCGGTCTCGGTGGCGGCAACCACCAAGGCCCCGGCTTCGATGGCCCAGAACCCGGCCTTGGCCGAAAAATCGAGCCAGTGCCTTCGGCCGGCCTGGGCAAGGTCGTAGAGGTCGCCGTGTTGGGCGGTGATGCAGGCATGGCCGAAGTTTCGCACCGATGCGCCCACCGCACGGTGGTCGCGTTCGATGACGGTGACGCTGAGGCCGGCTTGCTGGGCGAGCGCGGCGTGGGCCAGGCCGATGATGCCTGCGCCGACCACCAGGACGTCGGTGCTTGCCACCGGTTCAGCGGTGGCCGCGGATTTCATTTCGAAGATGTTCACGGCATTGATATTTGCCGGTCCCAAGTCCTGTTTTCAAGCCAGAACGGCACTTGTCCAGACAAGTTCACCAACGGTTCATTTGGCCACCCGCCCCTTCGCCACCTGTTCATTTGCAGTTCACCAAAGTCCCCGGGATGCCGCCGATTCCACTTGTATGATCAAGTACGTGATGCCAATATCCGAAGAACCCATCCACCAGCGTCTCAGCGATTTGTTCCGTGAACGGATCTCCTCCGGCGACTGGAAAGAAGGCAAGCCGCTGCCCAGCGAGGCGGAACTCTGTGCGCAGAACGGTGTTTCCCGTGGAACCGTCCGCCAGGCGCTGGCGAGCCTGCGTAGCGAGGGCCTGATCACCGGGGGTCGCGGAAAGCCCCCGGTGGTCGCCCACCCGGTGCCCTCCCAATCGTTTGCCACTTTCATGTCCTTTACCGAGTGGGCCCATTCGCTGGGCCGGGAACCAGGACAGCGGACGCTGGAGATCGCACGGCGCCCGGCGGGAGAAGACCTGGCGGGAAAAATGCTCCTTCAACCGGGGGATCCTGTCATCCAGGTGTTGCGCCTGCGGTCGCTTGACGGGAATCCGACCATGGTGGAACGCAGCAACTTCGTCGCCGACGTCGGCAACGCACTCTTCGACTTCGACACCGACAGCGGCTCGATCTTCGGCTACCTGACATCCCGGGGCGTGGACCTGAGCAGGGGCAAGCATGTCATTGATGCCGTCGGTGCCGATGAGATGGATGCCTCCCTGCTGGGCGTGGCCGCCGGATCGCCGCTGTTGCGCGAGCATCGGCTGACCTACGCCGCAGACGGACGCATCCTTGAATGCTCTGATGACCGGTACCTTCCGCATCTTGCGAACTTCGTCATCGAAAACACCCGGGCGTCCAGGGCGGCCTTGGTGCGCGTCCCGCTGGTCGCCTGATAACTGATCAACCAACCAAAGGATGGAAACAATGATTGAACTTGTCGTCTTGGACATGGCCGGAACCACCGTCGATGAGCATGGGATCGTCTACCGCGCCCTCGAGGATTCGGTCACGGACACCGGAGCCAGCGTGGATGCCGTCGACCTGCAAACCTGGATGGGTGCCGACAAGACCGAGGCCATTGCCGCATTGATGGAACTCGGGGGCGTCACGGCGGACCCCGGGCTGGTTGCCCGGCAGTTCGACCACTTCCGTGCCCTTTTGGCGGAGCGCTACGCGGCCAACCCGCCGGTAGCCCTTCCCGGCGTGGAGGAAGCCCTGCGCGAGCTCAAGGGTCGGGGAATCAAGGTTGGCCTGACCACTGGGTTCTCGCGGGATGTCGCGGGCCCGATCCTCGAAACCCTGGGCTGGGGGATTGGCGAAGGCCAGCTGCTCGATGCCGTGGTCACCAGCGACGAAGTCGCCGCGGGCAGGCCCGCGCCGTACATGATCCACCGGGTCATGGAAGTCGCCGGCGTGCACGATGTGCGCCGCGTCGTGGCTGGCGGTGACACGGTGGTCGACCTCCTGGCGGCATGCAACGCCGGGGTGCACGGGCTGGGTGTGCTCACCGGGGCCCTGGGCCGCGAGGATCTCGAGCAGCACCCGCACAGCTGGGTGTTGGACGGCGTCAAGGACCTTCCCGGCGTTCTCGAGTCTGCACTAGTCAGCCGCTAATAATCTCGTTTTGGTAACAGCGCCCCGGGGTCCATTGTGGTCTCCGGGGCGTTTTGTCGCGTGTGATTAACTTTTTTTATGGCCCTGACTAGGCCTAATGACTCGCGGGAGGGCTCTCGGCTTGACGCGGCCCCGGGGTGGTGACGTACCGTCGTCAAGTAACGTTTCTATAACAGCCGTGTTATGGAACGTGACTCCTACCGCCGAGTATCCCTCGTTGTCCATTACGGCGGTAGCCACTCGAACGTCGATTGCGACGCCGGACAACGCTGCCAAGATGGTCCTGGACGACCTATGCGGAGGATGGCACTGGAGAAACATGATCCAGCAGAATACCAAGAGCAAGAACATTCGCCGCGGCGCCGCAACTGTTGCCGCACTGGCCATGGCCGGTGGCGCCCTCGCAATGTCGGTGGCACCTGCATCGGCAGCCAGCACCAGCACCTGGGACGCACTGGCACAGTGCGAGTCCGGCGGAAACTGGTCCATCAACACCGGCAACGGCTACAAGGGCGGGCTCCAGTTCTCGAGCTCGACCTGGAGCGCCTTTGGCGGCAGCGGAAGCGCCGACAACGCATCGAAGTCCGAGCAGATCCGCATCGCCGAACGCGTGAAGGCCGCCCAGGGCTGGGGCGCGTGGCCCGCCTGCTCCGCCAAGTTGGGACTTTCCGGCGGCAAGGGCGACGTAGCCAAGAGCTACGCCTCGACCCCGAAGAAGGAAACCGTGGAGAAGTCGAACTCGTCCAGCTACAAGTCGACCACCGCCAAGACCTACAAGACCAAGTCGGTCCCCGCCAAGAGCTACGCCTCCAGCGGCAAGCGCGCAGCGGCCCCGGTGGCCAAGGCCCCGGCCATCAGCGTGAACGTCAAGGACTCGGGCAAGAACTACACCGTCAAGTCCGGCGACACCCTGTTCAAGATCGCCCAGGCCCAGGGCCTGAACAGCTGGCAGGACCTGTACTCGCTGAACCAGGACGTCGTGCCCAGCGCCGACCTCATTTTTGTCGGACAGTCGCTGGACTTGCCGACCAAGTAAACCGGTCCCTCGCAAGAGCGGACGAACGGCCAAGAGGGCTGTTCCGTAGTCAACCCCCAAGTGGCTGCGGAGCAGTCCTTTTGCGTTTCCACCGAGACCTCTCCCGAACCGGAGCCCCGGGCCGGACTCAGGCGAACGCGAACACCGGCGGGAAAACCAGCACCACGACGGCTGCCCACGCGCCGTAAACCGGCAGGTAGCGCGTCTGCCATCGTTCGAGCTCGCCGAACCGGCGCCTGCCTTGCAGGAAACCCGCGCCGAGCCAAGCGGCCCGAACCAGGTGCACCAGCAACAGCAGGTTCAGCCCGAGCGCGGCGACCTTGTTGGGGCTGAATCCGAACTCCGCGATCCTGGCCAGCATCGCTGCAAGCATCACTGCGTCCACGGCCAGGGCCGCCGCGACGAGGACCAGCTGCAGGGCATCGAAGAACCCCGGCTGGGCCAGTGGGTCGCGGGCGGACAGCGCATATAGCAACAGGCACAGTACCAGCACCAGGATCGCGTCCATGAGAATGAGCAGGCCGCGGTCGACGTCGACCAGTCCGCCGGCGGTCGTGAGCACGATGAGCATGCCCAGCAGCATCGCAATCGTCAGCGGCGTGAAGACGCGCGTCAGCACCGGCGCGATGTTCTCGATGACGTCCTGCTTGGCCTCGACCAGCCAGGCGGCAACCACCAGCGCCCCCGGGATGGCGAAGGGCAGGATCCAGTCTTCCAGGACCGGTTCCAGGTCGAGGCCGACCAGCTGGAGCACGGCAAAGGTGAGCCCAACGAGCACGCCGCCGCCGAGCCCCAGCAGCGTGAAGTAGATGGCAAGTTCGCCGGTGAACCTCACGAAGTCCATGCGCCTGCCATCGGAACGCCATCTCCCGCCGACGTAGGCAACCCCCGCCATCAGCCACAGGATCACCGGGGCGTGCAGCGCTGCGAGCATCAGGGTGGACCCGCCGGGCGCGAACGGATAGGTGTTGAGCACCAGGGCCAGCACGGCGAAGGGAACGGCCAGCGCGAGCGCCGTGCGCACCGAAATCCGCCGCTTCCACGCAAAGTATGCGACCACGAACGGGATCACCAGCAGCCCCAGGTTGCGCAGCAGGGCGGCGTCTTCGCCCAGCCATGTGATTCCCGCCTTGAGGGCGAGCCCCGCGCCCGCGGCGAGGGCCAGCACCAGGGCCAGCTCCCGCCGCGGCGGGGCGGAGGTGGCTGCGGAACCCTCCGGGAGCAGCACGAGTTGCTTCCACAGCCGTTCCGAGTGCTCCCGTGCGAACTCGCGTGAGACGGCATCGAGGTTGCCCATGCGCTTGATCGCCACCAGGAAGGCCTCGTCGTCGTCGAGGCCTCCGGCCCGCCGTTCGGCGACCTGCTCGCGCAGGTGGTCCTCGAGCTCGTCGAGGTCCGCGGCGGAGATGGCCCGGCGCCGGGCAAGGAAACCGCGCCACATCTCGATCTGGGCCTCGAGCCCCGCGTGCGGCTCCATCATGCCCACCCGGTTTCCATGGCGGGAGGGCGCTGCGCGGTGTGCCACACCTGCCGCAGCGCCGCCGCGACCACGTCCCATTGTCCGCGCCGCTCGGCCAGCGCCGCGCGACCGGCCTCGGTGATGGCGTAGTCCTTGCGTCGGCGCCCGGCCTCCGAGGTGCCCCAGGACGAACGCAGGTAGCCGAGCCGCTCCAGACGGTGCAGCAAGGGGTAGAGCATCCCGTCGGTCCATTGCATTTCGTCGCCGGAGAGCTCGCTCACGCGCTTGATGATGGCGTAGCCGTGCATCTTTTCCCCCTCCAAGATTCCCAGCACGAGCGGCGTCGCCGATGCTGCGACCAAATCCTTGTCTATGCGCATGTCGCCTCCCATACATAGATCTACAAGGTATTGAACGCCTTGCGAAGCTTGAATGCAAGAGGACTGTTAGGACGGGCGGAGGAGGGGATCCTTCCCACATGCGGCGGCTTAACGGCGAGGGTCCCGCTCGCCCATCGTGGAGGTGGGAAAGCGGGACCCGCGTGTCGGTGTCCGGCCGGCTAGTTCGGCTCGGCGAGGACTTCCATGGCCTGGAGGGTCGCCATGGCATTGGTGTTCATGTCCTGCGACGGGCCATTGAGGTAGCGTTCGAGCGAGTCGTCCATGGCGTTGATCCAGCGCGTGTGGTGGACCTCGGCCATGGTTCCGGTGATCACTGAACGGTGGGGCTGGTCGCGGTAGCCCAGGATGTCCTCGGACTTGTGTCGCATCCAGTCCTTGAAGAGCGTGCTGACCGCGTCCAAGTCGAATTCCGGGTAGTCGGTGGCGTTGATCAGTTCGCGGACGTACTCGGTCTGGAAGTCGGCCTCGGCATCGTGGTCTGCCAGGGCGGCCTGCGTCTCGAGCCAGTGCCGGATGTCCCCGGCACGTTCCTCGGCGGAGGGCAGCTGGATCTTTCCGGTCATGACGTCGCGGGCAAACCAGGCCTGCGCGTCGAACATGTTGAAGGTGTAGTACTGGTCCTGCGCGCCCAGGTAGAAGAGGTTGGTGTTCTGCTGCCACACGATGCCCTTGTACAGGTTGCCCGGGTACAGGACGTTGGGGGAATCGACCGCCAGGTCCGAAGGCAGGAAGGGGTACTTGTGCAGGTAGCCGGTGCACATGATGACCGCATCGAACTCGCCGGTGGTGCCGTCGGCGAAGTGTGCGGTGGAACCCTCGAAGCGCGTGACCAGTGGGCGCTCGACGGTGGTCGCGGGCCAGTCGAAGCCCATGGGTCCGCTGCGGTAGCTCAGGGTGATTGAAGCGGCACCCATCTTGTGCGCCTGCATGCCGATGTCCTCCGCGGAGTATGAGGAGCCGATCATGAGCAGGCGCTTGCCGCCGAATCGCTCGGCGCCGCGGAAGTCGTGGGCATGCAGGACCTCGCCGGGGAAGGTGTTGATTCCCTCGAAGTCCGGGATGTTCGGGGTGGAGAAGTGGCCGGTGGAGACGACCAGCTTGTCGAAGACGTCGGTCCTGGATTCCCCGGTCTTGACGTCCTGGCTAAAGAGCGTGAATTCCTCGGTGGCCGAGTCGTAGTTGACCCAGCGGACTGCGGTGTTGAACCTGATGTATTTGCGCACGTCGGACTTCGCGACGCGTCCGGAAATATAGTCGAAGAGGACCTCGCGGGGCGGGAAGGAAGAAATCGGGCGGCCGAAATGCTCGTCGAAGGTGTAGTCGGAGAACTCGAGGCATTCCTTGGGTCCGTTGGACCACAGGTGGCGGTACATCGACGAGTGGGCCGTTTCGCCGGATCCGTCAATGCCGGTGTGCCAGCTGTAGTTCCACTGACCGCCCCAGTCGGACTGCTTTTCAAAGCAAACGATTTCGGGCATGTCGGCGCCCTTTGCGCGTGCGGCCTCGAACGCCCGAAGCTGCGCCATTCCGCTGGGTCCTGCACCAATGATTCCGACTCGCAAACTCATGCTTTTCTCCTCATTTCCCGGACCGATTCACCACCCGCGGCTAGGGGTGATTCGGGACCGCGCCGATGGAGGGCGACAGCGGGAGGTGCGACCTTGGGGAAAGCGTGAACTCTCCTCCTAATAAGAGGTCCGGCGCTTGGCGCGCCGCGAGGCAAATTGCTCCCGGGCCTCGATCCCCGTTGGGGGAGAGGCTCCGCAATGATGGAAAAAGACCGGCAAATAGCGGTCGCTGCGGTTCCGAACGAGCCAGCTCTCGGCCCGATGTGGGTTGACTGGCTCTCCCTCCATGACAGCAGGGCTCGGACATATAGTCAAATCCAGTTCACAATTCGGCGTATATAAGAATTCTTTTGTGATTCATTGGATTGTCGAATTAGTTGAGGTTGAACGTCATTAATGTTCAATCTCGGGGAGGGTCTTGGTGATCTCATGACCTGGCGCCGACGTTCGGCGTCCTGCCCTTATTTAAGGAGTTTTTATGGAATTGATAACCCCGAATCAATTATGTTGCTATTGGACCCGAACTGAGGCTTCGGGTGGTCCTCTCAAGCAAGCCGCCACATGATCCCAGAGGGTGCTTCGGCCTGACTTGCACCGTGTTTGCCGCCTGCGGTGTTCCGTCACGGATCTGGCGCTGGGGGAGAGGTTTGCTGCTCCTGCGTTTGCTGTCGTGCGTCACCGCGGCCCGGGGAACCGGAAGGTTATTCCCCGGGCCGCGGTGCAATGAATTCACCTGGCGGACAGGAGGGTGTCCAGACGCTCGTAACCCTGGGTGATGCCGTCCTCCATGCCCGAGGCGGCCATGCCGTCCCGGGCCTCAACTGTCGGGTAGACCGAGTGGCCCACCAGTCGGCAGCGGTCGCCGTCCAACGCCTCGAAGCGCATGTAGTCCATGGCGACGACGTCGGGCTGGCCATCGTATTCAAAGGTCTGGATGGCGAACTCGTTTTCGCGCACGGTGTGGAACACCCCGGTGAACCCGTAGGTCCCGGACTCGTTGGAGTGCGTGTACTTGTAGGATCCGCCGGTGTGGAAATCGTAGTTCTCGATGTCCATTTCCATGCCGTAGGGTCCGAGCCATTGGGCGAGGAGGGCGGGATCGCGGTGCGCCTCGAACACTGCGGCGACGGGGAAGTCGAATTCCCGGGTGAAATCGATGAAGGGCGTGCCTTCGGGGATGCTGAGGTTCAGTGGGTTGCTCATGATGGGGGGCTTTCGTGGAATCATCCGCTGCGCGCGGATTGGTCTTTGAGCACGGCGTCCAAGCGGTTGTACTTCTGTTCGGCCAGCAGCCGATATTTGTCGATCCAGCCGGTTAGTTCCGTGAGAAGTGCAGGATTCAAGTGGACCGGCCGGCGTTGCGCCTCGCGTGTGCGAGTCACCAAATGCGCCTGCTCGAGTACTTGAATGTGCTTCGAGATGCCCTGGATAGACATCTTGAACGGTTTGGCGAGTTCGTTGACCGTGGCAGGCCCGGCGGACAACCGGGCGATGATTTGCCGGCGCGTCGGGTCAGCGAGGGCCAAAAAAGCCCTGTTGAGATCTTGCTCGTCAAAGGACACGTATTCAACTCATTCCTTGATCAACCTTTCGGTTGATTACTACGATCCGCCGCCAAGCGTCGATAGTCAAGGGGTAAGGCTGGATGAGTTTGGCCTTTTAGAAGGCTGGTGGCTGGATGCCATATGGTTCCGCTCCGGACGCCTTACCCGGCAGAAGCCAGCGAGGCCACGTAGTTGCGTGCCGCGGCCGCGTGGCTTGCCTGGATGCCCAGGAACAACTCGGCACTCTGGTGGCCGGGCCAGTCCCCGGGCAGGCAGGTTTCCGGCAGTCCGGGGTCCAGGTACGGAATGGTCCGCCAGGAATCGATGGCCCGAACATAGGCGGCGAAGCTGTCGGCGGTGCTCGCTTGTCCCGCCGCGGCCACGGCCTTGTTCTGTTCGAGGAAGGCGTGGTGCAGTCCTGCCAGCGCATCCAGATCCCACCACGCGGCGGCCGATGCCTGGGAGGTCCCAGTGAACTCCAGGAGATTGGTGACGATGACCGTCGCGTGGTCCTCCAGGCCCAGGACGCGCAGGATCTCCCAGACCTCGGCGCGCAGGTAGTCGGGGAAGATCCAGAGGCCCGGCGCCATCAGGCCGCCGCCGATGCCCTGCAGATACTTCCGCAGTTGGTGGCGGCGCTCGCGTTCGGCCTCCGGGATGGAGTACGAGAGCAGGCACCACGAATCCGCAGGACCCATAGAGCGCGGTTCGAAGATGCGCCTGTCTCCCCGGGCGAGGATGCGTTCGCCGGTGGAGGTGAGCTCGAATCCAGAGATGCCGCCGCGTGTCTGCTGGTCGAGGATCCCCTTCTTCTTCAGGCGGGAGATCGCCGTCCGCGTCACCTGGGGCGTGGTGCCCAGCGCGTCCATCAGCGCGATCAGGTGTGCCGAGGAAATCCAGCCGCCCAGCTCGCGCAGGTACAGGCCAACGATGGTGCGGACCAAGGAGGTCGTGCTGCCCGTGCGGGCATCCAGGTCGTCGAGCTCGGTCAGCATGTGTTGGTGCTACTTGCCGATCTCGGTGCGGACGGCGAATAGCTCCGGGAAGAATGTCAGGTCCAGGGCGCGCTTGAGGAAATCCACGCCGGAGGACCCGCCTGTGCCCTTCTTGAAGCCGATGGTGCGCTGCACCACGCGCATGTGGCGGAAGCGCCAGGCCTGGAAGTTGTCTTCCAGGTCAACGAGGTCCTCGCAGGCCTGATAGAGGCTCCAGGTGGTGTCGTCGGATTCGTAGATGTCCTTGTAGATGGGGACGAGCGCCTCCTGGAAGACCCATGGCTTGGAGACGTCGCGTTCCAGGATCTCCTTCGGGACTGCATAGCCGGAACGGGCCAGGGCGCGGAGGAATGCGTCGTATACCGTCGGCTCGTGCAGGAGCCGGGCGAGCAGTTCATGGGCGCCCGGGTCGGATTCGAATACCTTGAGCATGCCCTCGTGCTTGTTGCCCAGGATGAACTCGACGGCACGGTACTGGTAGGACTGGAAGCCGGACGAGGAGCCGAGGGATCCGCGGAACTGTGCGTACTCGCGCGGGGTGAGCGTGGCCAGCACCGCCCACTGTTCGGTGAGTGTTTTTTGGATGTGCTTGACGCGGGCCAGACACTTCAGCGACTTGCCGATTTCGTCGTTGTCCATCAGGCGACGGGATTCAACCAGTTCGTGCAGCATCAGCTTGAGCCAGAGCTCGCTGGTCTGGTGCTGAATGATGAACAGCATCTCATCGTGGTGTTCCGGAACGCTGACCGGGTGCTGGGCCGAAAGTAGGCGGTCGAGGTCCAGATAGCTTCCGTACGACATCGCGTTGCTGAAGTCGGTGCGGACTGTGTCTTCGATTTCGCGTGCACCCTCGGGTGTCTGTGCGTGTGGGCAGGCCATGGAAAAAGCGTATCAGTTCCTCAACGTGCGTCAAGATAATGAAATTGGACATGGTGGGGCCATGAATGGCGTGCGGCAGGCGGCGCCGGGCCGCCGAAAACCAGGCGCCATCGTGGCCCTGCCGCGTTCCGGCCCGACGGTCCGGGGGCCCGTGTCGCGACCTTCCGCGTTTACGGCTCTGGCCTGTGGTTTGATTGGAAGTTGCAGATGCAGGACGTGGATGGCCAGGGGTGCCATCCGGACAATGGGGGAAATATGAAGTCAATAACTCGCACACTCACTGCCTTGGCCGCCGCAGCTTCGATCGCATTTTCCGGGGCTGCCGTGGCAGTCGCAGCGCCCGTGGCACCGGCCCAGGCGATCACGGTCGTTGCTGCCAAGAAGGCACCGGCAATCACGATCAACAAGATCGCCAACAAGACGGTCAAGGGATCGGCCAGGGCCACCATCAAGCCGTCGGTCAAGGCGGCCAAGGGCGTCAAGGTCACCTACAAGGTATTGACCGTGAAGCAAGGCAAGAAGACGGTTGCCAAGAACAAGGCGTCGGTTGCCCTGAAGGCCGGGACCTACAAGGTGACAACCAAGGTGAACTACAAGGTCGGCAAGAAGAAGCTCACTGCAGCCAAGACGCAAACCCTGGTCATCAAGAAGGCCGCGGTGAAGAAGTCGTGGTCGGCGCCGAAGGGCAAGAACTGCCCCGCGGCCTTCCCCGTCAAGGGCAACAAGACCGGCAGCAACAAGGAATGGAAGTACCACGTGCGCGGCGGCCAGTTCTACGACCGCACCGTTCCGGAGCAGTGCTTCAAGAACACGTCAGATGCGCGCAAGGCGGGATACCGCGCTTCCAAGCGCTAGGACCGCTCCGGCCCTCGAGTGACACGCGTGGCCCGCAGGCAAACTGTGGGCCACGCGTGTTTGTATGGAGACTTCCGCATCGTGCCTTGTTGATTCATCCCGAAAGAGCGTTTTGAAGCACCTGATTTCCTTTATCGCCTCAGTCCTGATCGTGATAGGGGCCTTGGTCGCGGGTCCCGGACCCCAGGGAGAATCCGCACCTTCCGCCGGCACCGGCCCCCTGGCCTCGAGCAACACCTCGGCTTCGGTCGGCAGCGCAAAGGTCGCACCCGGTGCCAAGCTCCAGGGTCCCGGCGCGGTGACGGTACTGAACACCCTGCCGGTCAAGGGCAAGGCGCCGGCTACCGGCTACGACCGGAACAAGAAATTCGGCAACGGATGGAAGGACTTCAACGGAAACAAGTGCGACGAGCGCCAGGACACGCTCAAGCGCGACTTGTCTGCCGTGAAGTACAAGGACGCAAAGAAATGCCAACTCGCCTCGGGCGTGCTGGCCGACGCGTACACCGGCACCCGCATCAAATGGAAGGTGAACAGCGGATCCGTTGACATCGACCATGTGGTGGCGCTGAAGAACGCATGGGTATCCGGCGGCCAGCAACTGTCCCAGGACCAGCGCCAGGGCCTGGCCAACGACCCGTTGAACCTCATGGCTTCGCAAGCCTCGGCCAACCGGTCCAAGGGCGATGCCAACGCCGCGGAATGGCTGCCAACCAACAAGTCCTTCCGTTGCCAATACGTGGCAACGCAAATCAGCGTCAAGAAAAAATACGCCCTTTCGGTGACGGCTGCCGAAAAGAACGCCATGAAGCGCGTGCTCACCTCGTGCCCGAAGCAAAAATCCGCCGAGGTGACTCCGCTCAAGCCGCTTGCGAAGGCTCCCACGAAGAAGCCTTCGGCCACCGCCCCCAAGCCCAAACAGGTATCACCGGGCGCCTACTGCGCCAAGGCAGAGGAGGGCGCGAAGGGCATCGGCAAAAAGAACGGCAAAAGCTACACCTGCAAGAGCGGCAAATCCGACACCCGACTGCGCTGGCGCTAGCCCTCAACGCAAAACGTGGACCGCTGCCGCGGATGGCGCGGGCACGAATCGGCTTCCGGTCCGCCCCATTGGCGGTTTACTGGGCCTGGAAGTAACGCCCGGTGCGCAGGGGAAGCACCTTGCCCAGGTCTACGCCCTCGTCGGCAATCTGCAGTAGCAGGCGTTGGCGTTCGACGGAGGAAATGTTTGCTGCGGAGCATCGCCTGGCCACCAATGCCAACCTGTCGGCCAGCTCGTTCATGGGATCACCCGCATGCGCCTTGACCCAGTCATAGCTGACCTCGGAACGGGCGAGCAGCTCATGGATCTTGTGCACGATCGACCTGGCCTCCGTTGACCTGACCCGTGCATGGCTTGTGGGATTGTTGAGCAGGTCGATGGCCATGAGCGAGTCCGAGCGGATGCGAAAGCTGACCTTTCCGGCGAACAGCTCCTCGCGGTACCTGGTGGCGTCCAACAGAGCGTAATAGATGGAGTTGAGTTCGCCCTGCAGGATTTCCTTGCCGGTGGCCGCGAAGGCATTGATCACCGGTGCCGAACCCCGCCCGTAATCCAGGATCCAACCATGGCCCATCAGCGGGCTGTGCCAACTGCGCGAGGCATCGGTGGTGATCGTGAGCTCGGAGTGGAAGTCCTCGATGCGTTCCTGGAGCAGGGCCATGGCGGCCCGCGCTCCGGCGAGGGGGCGGAACTGCTCCGATACCTCGAACCCCAACTGCGCCAGCGCCTCGGGCAACCGGACCTGCCCCTCCAGCAGCACGTTGTCGCAATACACGGATTCCGAGGCATTGCAGCGCACCGCGCGGATGGCCTTGTCGAGATGCGCCATCAGGATGCCGAGTCGGAGCCCGCATTCGTGGACGGGCAAGACGCCGGACCGTTGCTCGAGCACCTGGTACGCGTTGGTTCGAACCACTGCCCAGAACAGGATCTGGTTGTGGTGCCGCACCTCGACGGTGACCCCCGAGCGCTCGGTGACGGTCTGGACCGCAGGAATGAAGCGCGCGGACGGAGGCGTCGGGCGTGGTGCCTGCATGGTCTCCTCCTCGATTCGGCGCTCGGTTGGTTCGGCTGCGGAAAATCCGATGCCCCAAAGCTACCTAAAATACCGGCCCAGTGGGGATAGTAATCCCGGCCCGAATCCCGGAATTTGCCGATCGGGATCGCATGTCACCGGTTTCGGTACCGAACCGTCGCCTGCGGAGGGATTGGCTTCCCGGCCCTCCATCTGTGGCCGGGCGGCGCACCCCGGTGTGTCTAGGATGGAAGCTACAACGAGGCGTTCTAGATGAAGCGGGTCCGGGCAGGCATGGAAACACGGCAGTCGAAGCTGCAGCACCAGCAGTTGATCGTCACCCTGTACGGCCTCTATGGCCGATCGACGGGTGGCACCTTCCCGGTGGCAGTGCTCGTTGACATGCTCGGCGCCCTGGGGATCGAGGCGCCCGCGGTGCGCTCGACGGTGTCACGCCTCAAGCGCAACGGCGTGCTGGTCAGCCGACGCGACGCCCCTGCCGCCAGCTACAGCCTCTCGGCCGATGTGCTCGATGCCTTCGAAGAGGGCGACCAGCGCATCTATGCCCCCGAGCGCTCGCAGCCCAACGACCCCTGGTCACTGGTCATCTTTTCCGTGCCGGAAGCCGAACGCAACCGCCGGTACGAGCTGCGGACCGAATTGAACAGCCTTGGCTTTGGGGCGGTGGGCGCCGGGGTCGCCATCGCTCCCAGCAATGTCCTGTCGCAGGCCATGCTCCGGTTGAAGGACCGCGGGCTCGAGAAATATGTCGAGTACTTCAGCGCCGACTACCTGAGCCAGAAAGACATCAGGGCCAAGGTTCCCCAGTGGTGGGACCTGCAGGAGCTAGACCAGCAGTACCGGGAGTTCCTCGGCCTCTACGGAGCCGCCGAGGCCCAGTGGTCGGCACGGCTTGAAGCCGGCGCCGGGGCCCCTGCCGGCGACCTGGCCAGGGAGGCGTTCGCCTTTTACGTTCCCATGCTGACGCTGTGGCGCCGCTTTCCCTATCGGGACCCGAACCTGCCCCTGGAATTCCTTCCGGACGGATGGAAGGCCCCCGCTGCCAAGCAGGCGTTCTGGGCCATCGACGCGCTGCTTGCCCCGGTGGCCAAGGCCTATGCGCTCTCGCTCTTGGGTGCGCGCGGCGTGGGACCGGGAGCCTCGGCCATCCAGGACAGTGCCTCGGCCCAGTGAACGGCCAGCGGGTCGATGGCCTCGAGGTGGCTCAGCGCGGTGAATTCGCGTAGTTCCACCGGGGAGCCCTGCGCCCCCGCGGCAGCCAGGAAAGCATGCGAATGCGCAATGGGCACGCGGTCGTCATCGGTTCCGTGCAGGAGAAGCGTGGGCGTGGTGCCGAGCCGCTGTTGCACGGGCGAGGCCGCGCGGTAGGTGTCGGGGTCCTGGGCGGGGGAGGAGCCGAAGTATTCGGCGGCCGCGTTGTCTCCCAGGTCCTCCAGGTATGTCCGCTCCACGTCGGTGACCGGGGCCAGGGCCACGACGCCGTCGGCGAGCCGCGCGGTGAGCAGCGCGAGCTGCCCGCCCACCGAATGGCCGACCGTGAGCAGCGGTCCGCCGACGCCCTGGACCGCCTTAAACTCCTTGATGCGCACCAGCGCCTCTGCCGTGTCCTGAAGCGGGGCCGGCCACTGGCCGGCGGCGCCGCGGCGGTATTCGATGTTGGCGGTGATCCAGCCCTCGGCCCGCAGCGATGCCGCGAGCGGTTCCATGAGTGAGGCAAAGAGGTGCGAGCGCCAGTAGCCCCCGTGGATGAGGGCGGCAATGCCGCGCGGTTCCGCTCCGGGCGCAGGCCAGCCGAGCACCAGGTGCTGGGCCTCGTCCGGGCCGTAGGACTGGATCCCGGATAGCGGGGCGGTGCTGGTCATGGAATTGGCTCCTTGGCGGAAACGATGGATGGGCAGTGGGGGCCGCCGTCGGCCCCCACTGCCCTCGACTGTAGCGGTGGCTAGGCGCCCGGAACGGCTCCCGGCGGCAGGAAGTTGACGTCGCGCAGCGCCGAGAGGCGCACGACTTCCTCGGGGTCGGACACGTTGTGCAGCTCGTCGAAGAGGGTGGAAAGCTGGCCCGACGGGCTCACCCAGAAGAGGGACTTTCCGGGTGTCTCGTGCTTGTTGTAGTAGGCGTGGGGCAGGCCCATGGGCATGCGCACGGTGTCGCCCGGGCCGGCGGTGGTCCACTCGCCGTCGAGGTAGAGCGTGTAGACGCCCTCCATGATGAAGATGTGCTCGTCCTGCGTCGGGTGCACGTGCGGGGGGACCCCGGTGCCGGCCGGGTCCAGGGAGAGCCAGGCGAAGGACGAGGAGCTTTCCACCTTGGACAGATAGGTGTGGCCCAGCACGTTCCAGGTCTTGTTTCCCATGGCCTCGCTGGCGAGGGTGATGCCCTTGGGCAGGTCGCCCAGAATAATTTCCTGGCCCTGTTGGATTTCCATTGCAGCTCCTTGTCGCGTGTTTCCTTGGTGGACCCAGCATGGCAGAGAAACCCCTTGGTATGCAATAGGTATTGCGATCGCAAGTTCTAGTGCATATGATGCGGATCACGCTTGGGGGCGTGCGCTGCTGCAGAACCAAAAATGCCGTTGCGTGCTTGAACAATCACCGAACCGGGGCAAGAACCGACAGCCCTTCACAATGAAGCGAGGCGCCAGCGTGAGTACCAAGAAGTTCAGCGGAATGAGTGTGCATACCCTGGGGACGGGCGGTGGTCCGATCGTCTCAAGTTCCCGAGCCGGAACCAGCACCGCGGTCCGGGTCGACGACGCCACCTACGTTTTCGATGCCGGCATGGGCAGCATCCGCAACTACCGTTCACATTGCGAGTGGGGGCAGCTGCGCGGCATCTTCCTCACCCACCACCACTCCGACCACATCTACGACCTGGGTTCCTTCCTGGTCACCGGCTGGCAGGTGCCTGGCGAGTCCTTCGCCGCGCCCATCGAGGTCTTCGGACCCGGAAAGCCCGCCCGCATCCCGGCTCTCGACGAAGAGCACGCCCGGGACATCGACGCCCGGGTCGGGAACCGGGAAATGACCTCGACCACGCAGATCGTCGACGCCCTGCTGGATAAGGTCTTCGCCTCCGACATCGCCATCCGCATGGCCGACGAGGGCCGCGGCGAGCCGCATGAATGGGTGCGCGCACACGACATCGAGATCCCCGAAACGGCGGGCGCGGACCCAGTGGCCAACCGGCACCCGGCGATGGAGCCGTTTGAGGTCTACCGCGACGAGCTCGTGGTCGTCTCCGCGATCCTGGTCGACCACCGGCTGTGTTTCCCGGCCTTCGGCTTCCGCATCGATTCGCGCCACGGCTCGGTCGTCATTTCGGGGGACACCGCCTACTCGGAAAACTGCATCAGGCTCGCCCGCGGCGCGGACCTGCTGTTGCACGAGGTCATCGACCTGCCCTCCATCCTGGCGACCTTCCCCGAGGGGCCCACCCGCGAGGGGATCGAGGTGCACCTGCGCGAATCGCACACGCCCTTCGCCGAGGTGGGCAAGGTCGCCGCCGCGGCCGGGGTCAAGACCCTGGTGCTGCACCACATCGTGCCCAACACCCCGGGCACCGCCGACCTGGCGGCCATGGAGAGCGCGGTGCGCCGGGACTTCGACGGCACCGTGCACATCGCCGAAGACAACGACGTCTTCTTCCCCCGGGAGACCGGAACCAATATTGTTGAAACCGCAGGACTGGAAACCATCGGAGCCGGCGCATGAGCACCTCGGAGCAGATTCAACCGCACACCCTTCGCGCGGCAGTCAAGTACGGGAAGATGAACCGCCGGGCATGGATCGTCACCTCCCTGCTGGTCGTCTTCCAGATCATCAACTTCGCCGACAAGGCGGTGCTCGGCCTTGTCGCCGACTCGGCCATCAAGGAACTGGGCCTCACGGCGGGCCAGTTCGGCCTCATCGGCAGCGCGTTCTTCTTCCTCTTCGCCATCGCCGCGGTCGCCGTGGGCTTCCTGGCCGGAAAGGTCTCGACCCGCTGGATCCTGCTGACCATGGGCATCAGCTGGGCCGTCCTGCAGTTCCCGATGCTCTTCGGCGGCGGCGCAGCGGTCCTGCTCGTCACCCGCATCCTCCTCGGCGGTGCCGAGGGCCCCGCAACGCCGATTTCCCTGCAGCACGTCCATGGCTGGTTCCCGGCCAAGGAGCGCGGCTTCCCCTCCAGCATCATCGCCATCGGCTCGACGCTCGGGCCCATCATCGCGGCCCCCATCCTGGCTTGGATCATTGCCCACCCGGACCTCGGCTGGCGCTGGGCCTTCGGGTTCCTGGGCATCGCCGGCCTGCTGTGGAGCGCGGTGTGGTTCCTCGTCGGGCGCGACGGACCCTACAGCCACACCACCGGGAAAAAGGCCGCCGCCGACGTGGAGCCGGTGGCTGCCGCGGCGCCCGCGGAGAAGCCCGCCCCCGGCAAGCCGGGCGCAAGCATCACCGAACGCGCCGACCTGCTCAAGCTGGTGCCCATCCGCCGGGTGCTGGGCTCGAGGATGTTCGTGGCCGCGGTCCTGGCCGGTGCCGGCTGCTTCTGGGCCCAGGGCTTCCTGACCACCTGGTCGCCGAAGTACCTCGGCTCGGTGGTCGCCCTCTCGCCCGAGATGATCGGGCTGGTCTCCACCTTCCCCTGGGTCATCGGGGCCCTGGCGTTGCTGGTGCTGGGATTCACCTCGCGTTACCTGATGCGCCGCGGCGTTACGGTGCGCTGGGCCATGGGTGCCCTGTTCGGGGCCGCGCTGCTGGTCTCGGGCATCTGCTTCACCGTGCTGCCGCACCTGCACGGCTATGCGGCCGTGACGGTGCTGACCCTCGGCGCCGGGCTGGCGATGATCTACCCGCTTGCGCCCACTGCCATCGCGTTCTGCGTGGCCTCCAAGCAGCGCGCTGCCATCATGGCCACGCTGACCGGGCTTGCCTCCGTCGGCGGCGTCATTGCCCCTGCGATGGTGGGATCGCTCATGGACCGCGCCGGATACGTTCCGGGTCCCAAGGGGGTGCGCGACAGCGTGGAAATGGCCTCGCTGCTGGCCCAGGGCATGAACTCGTCATTCTCCATGATCGGGATCTACCTCGTCGTCGTGGGCGTCATCTGCGTCCTGCTGCTGAACCCGGACCGCACCGCGGAGCGGCTGCAGACCCGGTTCGCCTTCAACGGATAACCCCTCCGGCACCGGAGAACCACACGCAGGGCGTGGGGGAAGAAACTTTCTTCCCCCACGCCCTGCGTGTTTTCAGCCGCCCTTGCCGGTCATGGTGAATGTGGCGGCCACGGCGTCCGAAAACCTGTCGGAGGCAAAGAGCGCATGGGCCAGCGCATCGCGGGCGGCCCCCGCCGGGCCCCACAGCGGGCGCCCCAACGCCATGTTCACGTGCGCCTGCCGGGCGGCGCGCCGGGCCGCGGCCAGGCGATGCCCGGAGAAGGCGGCGAGTTGCCCCTCGAGCCGGTCCCTCGGCAATTCCCCGCCCAGCGCCGCCTCCAGGACCGGGGACAGGGCGGCCGCATCGAGCAGGCCCAGCGTCATGCCCTGGCCCCCGATGGGGCTGACCTCGTGGGCCGCATCCCCGATCAGGACGAGGTTCCCGTGGTTCATGGATCCCACGGCAAGGTTCGCGGTCCCGAATTCGCTGAGCATGGAGTTTTCGCCGGCCTCCACCCGGTGCCCGGTCCGCCGCTTGATGAGTTCGGGCAGGGACGCCGGCCCCGGATCCCGGAGCCGGCAAACCCAGCGCCGCCGGTTTCCCGGCAGCGGAAACGACTCGGTGATCCCGTCCTCGTGCAGAAACAATGCCGCGACCGGCCCGAATCCGGTGCTCTCCGGGTAGTCGCCCATGAGGTAGCGATCGGGCAGTTCCCGGCCGCGGAACTCGATGAGGGCGGCGGTGCGCACCGCCGAGCGCGTGCCGTCGGCCCCGATGAGGAAGCGGCACCGAAGTCGCTCAGTTTTGCCCCCGGAGGTGGCCTCGACGGTGTGGAACCCCGGGTGGGCAGTGAACGCGGTGAACCCGTGGCCGGGGAGCAGCGCCGCGGGATCCAGGGCGTGCAGCCGTTCGCGCAGCAGGGCGACGGTGTGGTTTTGCGGCAGCGACAGGACGAAGCGGTGCCCGGCCGGGATGGAGCCGAACCCCAGTTCCGCCACGACCCGGCCGCGGGAAATGCCGACCCCGCGGTCGATCCGCACCCCGGCCGCCAGCGCCGCCGGCCCGACCCCGAGGCGGTCCAGGACGGCTAGTCCGGGCGGGTGGATCCCGATGGCCCGCGAGTGCTGGCCGATGGAGGTGCGGGATTCGAGGACGCGCACGCTGCGCCCGGCCTGGCGCAGCAGGATCGCCAGCGCCATCCCGCTGGGGCCAGCCCCGACGATGAGGACGTCGATCATCGGCCCGCCGGATTTTCCCCGTGCCAGATGGCCAGGTTCCGGTACAGCCCCGCGGCGTGCGCGTGCCAGCCCGGCGGCAGCACCCGGGCGAGCTCCTCGCGGGTGAAACTGCGCCTGATGGAGGTGAGCCCGTCGCGCCTGATGTAGGAGCTGCCGGCCAGCGGCAGGGTGGCCGTCCCGAAGAGCAGCAGTGCGCTGCGCCGGCGCCGGATGTCGCTGTGGATCGCCAGCGACCGGGCCAGCAGCCGGCTGTCGGCGAAAATGCCCGCAAGCGCCGGCGGGTCCAGGTGGTGCAGGACGTGGTTGGAGACGACCACGTCGTACAGCCTTCCCTCGGCCACCAGGTCCGAGCTCACGGCCCGCCGGAATTCCAGCTCCGCGGGCCCGAACCCGGCTGCCGCGCCCGCCCGGGAGGCAAAGCCGTGGGCGCGCGCATCCGGGTCGATGCCGGTCACCCTGACGCCGTAGCCGTCGGCCTGCGCCCAGCGCAGCAGGGCCAGGGCGATGTCCCCGCCGCCGCACCCGATGTCGAGGATAGTGGCCGTGCGGTGGCGGGGCAGCGCCGGGCGGACCAGCCGCAGGTACATGCCCCGCCACCCCGAAACGCAGCGGTTCACCAAGGGGAACTGCGCGTAGGTCCGCTCCAGCAGGAGCGGATCGGCGTCGGGGCTGTCCATTTCCTCGCGTGCGGCAATGTCCCGTTGCATCTTCTCGCTTAGCCCTGCGGTCCGGAAACCAAGGTCATCAGGGACGTCTCGACGGTCAGGCCGGGCCCGAAGGCCATGGAACACACGCGCTCGCCCGTGGCCGAAACACGTCCGAGGTTCTCGTCCATGATGTCCTTGAGCACGAACATCACCGTGGCGCTGGACATGTTGCCGTAGTCGTTGAGGATCCGGCGTGCCGGCATCAATTGCTCGTCGCCCAGCGCGAGGCGCTTCTGCACGCGGTCGAGGATGGCCCGGCCCCCGGGGTGGATTCCCCAGTGCGGGATGTCGGCATACTGCGCGCCGAGGGTTTCATCGCGGGCCAGCAGCGGCTGAAGGGCGCCGACGATGTGGTCGTCGATGATGTGCGGGACGTAGGTGCCCAGGACCATTTCGAAGCCCTCGTCGCCGATGTTCCAGGCCATGGACTCCTCGCCCACCGGGGTGAGCACGGTTTCGAAGTGGTCAAGCTGAAGGCCGGGCCCGGGGTAAGGGCGGGCGGTGACGATGGCGGCGGCGGCCCCGTCGCCAAAGAGCGCGGAGCCCATGATGGTGTCGGGGTCGTTCGAGCTGCGTACGTGGATTGAACACAGCTCGGCGCAGACCACCAGCACAACGGAGTGCGGGTCGGCCTCGCAGAAGCTCCTGGCGGCGCGCAGGGCCGGGAACGCGGCGTAGCATCCCATGAACCCCAGGTGGTAGCGCTGGGTTGCCGGACTCAGGCCCAGCGCCCTGACCAATTGGTAGTCGGGTCCGGGGTTGTAGAAGCCGGTGCAGGACACCGTGATGACGTGGGTGACGTCGTCCGGTCCAAGGTCGGGGCAGGCGTCCAGGGCCTTTTGCGCCGAGTCGATGTAGAGCCCGGGGGCCGTGGCCGCAAAGACCTCGTTGCGTTCCTTGGTGCTGGGCCGCAGCACCAGCCCCGAGTCGGCGTCAAAGAAGAGCGGGTTCTCGGCCACGGTCTCGGTGGTGAACTCGGTGACCGCGGTGTGCCGGGTCGAAATCTGGGCCGAATCAAATGACGTGTTGATCAGGCGCTGGCCCAACCGCGTCAGGCCGGGTTGGGCGCCAAAGACGTCCCTGGCCTTGTCCTGGTACAGGATGGTGGGCGGAACTGCTGTTTGGATGGTTCTCATCATCACCGGCATAGTGCCGAGCCTATGGCCCGACGCCGACGGGGTAAAGGGCGTGCGGGCACGCTAAGCGCCGAGAGCAGCCGGGGCTAAGGGTGGGGAAGGACGGATTCCAAAAAGTGCTGGATTCCGCACAGGCTCAGGAGTATCGTGATTTTTGGGGAGACCAACCGCGGTCGTAAGCGATCCCCGCCCCAGGGTGAGAGGTAATTGATGCCAGACAAATCACCACATAGACACGAACACAAGAAGCCTGCCGGCAAATCGATCAAGGCGCGACGCGCGGAGAAGCGCTCGAAGAACGCACCTGAGACAGAGACCGAGCAGGTAACCCACATCAAGAAACACTGAGCAACTTGATGATTGGAGATATCTTCAGGGAAGCGGAGAAGAACAGACATCTTCTCCGCTTCTTCCATGTCCGCCGGTAATGGGGATACCGGATAGTGCCCGGGAAAATGTGGCTAAAAAGATTCTTGGCATGTTTCCAATCCGTTTTCCGCACGGCGCCGAATGCTCCATGACAGCCCGCACCAACAGTGGTCGGGAAGGCGCGGAGACCAAGGGGTCGACGCCAAGCAAGGAGCATGACATGAAGCGCATGAACAGCAAGTTTGCCGCAGCACTCGGACTGATTGCAGTTGCCAGCGTGGGCCTGACCGCTTGCTCGGCGGGCACCGGGGGCTCCGGCAGCGAATCGATGGCACCGTCCTCGGCTGCTGCACCCTCGAGCTCGTCCGCCGCACCGAGCAGCTCGGCAATGGCAAGCGAATCGGCCATGGACCCGGCAGCCAACCTCGTGGGTTCCGGTTGCGCGGCCTACGCCAAGGCAGTTCCCAGCGGCGAAGGATCGGTTGCCGGCATGGCCAAGGACCCCGTCGCAGTGGCTGCTTCCAACAACCCGCTGCTGAAGACCCTCACCGCCGCGGTGTCGGGCAAGCTCAACCCGAAGGTCGACCTCGTTGACACCCTCAACGGTGGCGAGTTCACGGTCTTCGCCCCGGTTGACGAGGCCTTCGCCGCGATTCCGGAAAAGGACCTCAACGCGGTCGTCGCCGACGCCGACATGCTTAGCAGCGTCCTGACCTACCACGTGATCCCCGGCCAGATCGCCCCCAGTGATATCGCAGGGTCCCACAAGACCGTCGAAGGCCAGGAAGTGAAGGTCACCGGCAGCGGCGACAAGCTCATGGTCAACGGCGCCTCGGTGATCTGCGGTGGCGTGCAGACCGCCAACGCCACCGTCTACCTGGTTGACTCCGTGCTGATGCCGTCGGCAAAGAAGTAGCCGCTGCGCCCGACGCAACGGCAGGGCAACCCACCAGGGGGTTGGTGTCTGATGGTCCCCTCCATCAAACACCGGCCCCCTGTCGTCGATTGGGGTAGACAGGTTGCCGCAGAGGGGCGGAAAACTTGTTTTCCTTCCCGACGCACCAGAAAGGATGAAGGACGGCGTTTGGAATGCATGAGACGCTTTATCGCATGAGCTCACATCTATCCGGTGGAACGGACCAAACCTCCGCGCCCACCACCGAAGAACTGATGCTCCGGATTGCGACAGGCAACGAGAACGCCTTTGAGGAACTCTACGACCGCCTCTCGCCGCAGGTCTTCGGCCTGGTCCGACGCATCCTGAAGGACCAGGCGCAAAGCGAGGAAGTGGCGCAGGAGGTATTCGTCGAAGCCTGGCAGCAGGCCGCACGATACGACGCGGCCCGAGGCAAGGCAATCACCTGGTTGCTGACTTTGGCGCACCGGCGGGCGGTGGACCGGGTTCGGGCCAGCCAGGCCAGCAAGGACCGCGACCTGCGCGAAGGAATCAAGGAATTCCAGGCGAGCTACGACGACGTGGAGGAAACGGTCATCTTGCACGAGGAAAGCCGCCGCGTGAACCAGGCCCTGGAGCAGCTCAGCGAGTCGCAGCGCGACGCCATCCAACTGGCCTACTTTGGCGGCTACACCCACCTTGAGGTGGCCGAGTTACTCAAGATCCCCGTGGGGACCGCAAAAACGCGAATACGCGACGGAATGAACAAACTTCGAGACCTGATGGGAGTGGCGTAATGGAAAAGCACGAGAACGAGCTGACCGGCAGCTTCGCCCTGAACGCAGTGGGGGACGAAGAGCGCGACGAACTGCTACGCCATGCCGAATCCTCGGACGAGGTCCGGGTTGAACTGGACGCATTGCAGGAAACCGCGGCGCTTCTTGGCCTTTCCGCCGAACCTGTCGCTCCTCCGGCCAGGCTCAAGGCCAACATCATGGCCTCCATCCGTACCACCCCGCAGCTGCCGCCCCTTGAAACGGAAGGGGACGTCCCGGCGGACAACGTCCGCGAACCTTCGTATCCGGTCAAGGGAGATGACCGTTCCTCGGAGCAGTCGTCCGAAGCCGCCGCGCAGGCTCCAGCGGCCGCCGCGGCCAAGACGAACCAGCGGATGTTTGCCCTGGCGGCCGGAGTGCTGCTGGTGGCCGGCGGCGTACTGGGCGGAGTGGTGGTCAACCAAAACGCGCAGCAGCAGAAGCTCGAGGAACAGTTGGCTGCCCTGAGCACCAAGCAATCCGAGCTGACACGCATCCTGACCGCCGCAGATGTCAGGTCGAAGACCCAGGAAATGGAAGACGGGGCCAGGGTCACCCTGGCCTACTCGGCCACCGAGGGCAAGATGGCGGTGACCACCGCGGGATTGCCTGCCTTGCCCAGCGACAAGGCGTACGAGCTCTGGCTGATTTCCGGCACGGGGGCGGTGCCGGCGGGACTTGTCGATGGCGCCAATGCGGATGGAATGGTGATGGTTTCCGGGGCCATGGAGGGCGTGACCCACTTCGGCATCACCGTCGAACCTTCCTCGGGCTCGCCTGCACCGACCACCGAACCCATCCTGGTCCAGGCGCTCTGAGATCCTTCGGGGAAAAGGCCCCGGTCTTCCAATCCGCCGGTGGTAGCGTTCCGAATACGAAGTGATTAGCTGTTCCCCGCAAAAGCAGGGGAAGAAGCATCACAACGTACGGGTGGGTGGATTCATGAACAAGTTGCCAGCAAAGAGGCTGCGGGACCTGGGGGCCTTCGGGCTCGCGGGGTTCGCGTCGGCTGCGGTGCTCTTTTCCGTGGCTCAATTGTTGTCGGCGTTCTTCGCCACCTCGTCGGCGCCACTGGTGGCCATGGGATCGGTGTTCATCGACCTGACCCCGCCATGGCTCAAGGATTTCGCCATTGCCACCTTCGGCACCAACGACAAGCTGGCGCTCTTCATCTCCATCGGCGTGATTGTGGCCATCGCCGCGGTCTTGCTGGGGAACTTGGCCCGGGAAAGATTTGCCTTGGCCGCCGGGAGCATCGTGGTCCTCGCGGTGGCGATCGGAGGGGCGGTCCTTTCCCGGCCCGCCACCGGACTTGTCGACTTGACACCGATCATCGTGGGCGCAGTTGCCGGCCTGGCCACCCTGCGCTGGCTTACGAGACTTGCGGCCAAGAGCCGCTCGACCGAAGCGGACGCGGTTTCGGCCCAGGGGTCCTCGCGCAGGAACTTCCTGTTGGGCTCCGTCCTATCCCTGGTTGGTGCTGCCGTGGCCACGGGCGTTGGCAAGTCCCTGGCTACCGCAAGGAACGTGGCCGATTCCGCCCGTGCGGCTCTCGGATTGCCGCCTGCGAAGGTCCTGGCGCAGGCTCCGCCGGCCGACGCCCAAATCGAACTGTCGGGCATGCCGAGATTCATCACGCCGAACAAGGATTTCTACCGGATCGATACCGCGCTCTCGGTGCCACGCATCAACCCTTCTGAATGGTCGTTGCGGGTCCACGGCATGGTGGAAAGGGAATTCTCCATCGGCTTCGACGAGCTGCTGGCGGAGGACCTCGTGGAAAGCTATCTGACGCTGACCTGTGTTTCGAACCCGGTCGGAGGCCAGCTGGTGGGCAACGCCAAGTGGCTGGGCTATCCGCTGCGCCTGCTCCTGGAACGCGCGATGCCCAAGGCCGGCGCGGACATGGTGCTTTCGACCTCGATCGACGGCTTCAGCGCCTCCACCCCGCTTGAGGTGCTCACCGATGACCGCATGGCACTGCTGGCGATCGGGATGAACGGCGAGCCGTTGCCGCTCGAGCACGGCTTCCCGGTCCGCATGGTGGTTCCCGGCCTCTATGGATACGTCTCGGCGACCAAGTGGGTCGTTGACCTGGAAGTCACCCGCTTCGAAGACAAGGTCGCCTACTGGACCACACGCGGTTGGTCCGATCACGGGCCCATCAAGCTGTCCTCGCGGGTGGATGTGCCGCGCTCCTTCGCCAGCGTTCCAGCCGGCAAAGTTGTCATGGGCGGCACCGCCTGGGCACAGACCCGCGGCATCTCCAAGGTCCAGGTGCAGATCGACGACGGCGACTGGAAGGACACGGAACTCGGTGCCGAGGCCTCCGTGGACACCTGGCGCCAGTGGCGCTATGAATGGGACGGCGGGCCCTCGGGTAACCACACCGTCAGTGTCCGGGCCTTCGACGGCCAAGGCGAGATGCAGACCAGCGACAAGGCCGACCCTGTACCCGACGGGGCAAGCGGCTGGCAGCGCGTACAGTTCTCGGTTGACTAGGCGCTCGGGGCCGCCCGACCAGGTGCGCATGAGCGAGCCGGGAGTAGGCAGGCGCTCGCCGGTTTCCAGCCAGGTTTTCATGGCGGAGAGGGCCATCGGCCGGCCGCCGCATCGCTGATCGTTTGCGTCGTCACCGAGCTGGTCCTGGAGGGGCATCAGCAGGCATGAATCCTCGAACAGGCTGATCTCTCAGGTTTCCCTGGAATCGCCCGCGGCCTTCACTTTGTCGCCCCGCAGCGAGGTCACGGTCATGACCACGCACTGATTGCGTTCCGGCCTGAACCTGGGCCGCGGCAGCTTAGCCGCCCTAGAAACAAGGGGTAATTCGGCGTAGTCTCGGGTGTAGGCCGAAGGACTGCAAACCGGAAAACGGCCGCCCAAGGGAATGCGGAGACTGCACATGGATATTGCACACAGCACGGTGCCGACGGTCGACTTTCCCTAGTCAAGCGATTGGCGTGTCCCGCATGGACGTTCCATGCGCGCAGTGACTGCCTAAGCTATTTTTCGTCGCACCCCTCATTGGACGGGATCCCCGGCAACCCGCAGGGCCCGGAACCACGACCCTGAAATCATTGCCATTGCTTCGGCGACTAAGGAGCGCGTGATGAGCAAAGACACCAAAGTCCAGCCAGGCCTCGATACCGAGGCCGGCAACCCCGTGGAGACACAACCACGGAAACCTACCCCGGACGAGCTGCCCGATGGTTCAGGCAACGATGCGCACCGGCATCTCGATGCGGATGAAGAAGGCCGCTTCGACGCCGGGTAGGATCGGCGATTCGCCGGGCCCCGAAACGCTGCCTACCGCAGCCAAGCACGATCGACGAGGGCACCGGCCCGGAGGCAGGCCACGCAGCCACCTCGTTGCGCGTGGCCACATGGCCCCGGAAAAAACTGCAGGTCAAGCACAATCGGAAGGATGTGAATAGTCATGACACAGGATGCACACATTCCAGCACCACGCGAGGAACCCGAGGCACGGCTGAGGGTCCCAAGGACTCACCACTCCAACGGGCTGTTGATCGGCGGCGGATTCACCGCACTGCTCTTCTTGGTGTTCATCGTCACCGGCGGCGTCATGCTGGGAACGGTGATCAGCCCGCTATGGATTGGTTTCATCATCGGTGTCCTGGTCGCTCTCCTGGGGGTATTCCGCATCGTGCGCGGCCCCGAGGCGTTCGGCTTGGGCGACACGGAACACAAGCACCCGGCCGCGTAAAACAACACGGGTGAAATCACGGAGGCCATCGTCTCGCCGCCCCCAAGGCAGACGGTGGCCTTCGTGTGCGTGGCGGATCGGGCGATATTCGCGGATCCGCCAAAGTGTCTTGGCCATGGTGTAGGCCGGCAGCCGATTAGGCTGTGGACTAAGTACCAAGAAAGGGACCTGCACCTGATATGAGACGCGTCTTGGCCTACCTGTTGCGTATTGGCGGAAGCATTGCCATCGCTGCGGCCGTGGGTGCCCAATTGCAACGAAGCATCAAAAACGAAGGTTCGGGCCAGGGCGAAGTGGAATTCGTCATCCAGAATTTCTTCTCGTTCTTCACCATTGAATCCAATGTCTTGGCCGCGATCGTCTTGTTTGTGGGCATCTTTACCTTGTCGTCGAGGAGCGAGCCCCGCGGGTGGAGCATGATCCGGGCTACGGTCGCCACTTACATGGCCACCACCGGCGTGGTCTACAACCTGCTTTTGCGTGGCATCGAACTGCCCCAGGGAACCACCGTTCCCTGGTCAAATGAGATCCTTCATGTCATCACCCCCGCGATCCTGTTGCTGGACTGGCTTATCGCGCCGGGACGCAGACCGCTGCATGCCAAGGCGCTGTGGGGGATCGTGGCCTTTCCCGTGCTCTGGGCCGGCTACACCCTGGCCCGCGGTGTCATGGTGCTGGATCCGCGTACCACCAAGCCCTGGTATCCCTATCCCTTCCTGGACCCGAACACCAGTGCCAACGGATATCTCTCCGTCGGCTTCTACGTGGCGCTCATCGCCATGGTCATCGGGGTGGTCGGCGCCGGGATCTTGTGGCTCAGCCGTGTGCGGCGACGCCCCTCGTAATACCGGCATCGTGGCCCGCGATAGCCTTGGAGTCGTGTCGCCCCGGGGTTTCGGCGGGCGTCGCGACGGCTGGCGAGGGGGAGTGGGATGCGCGATCGCGTGATGTGGGTGGTTGTGGCCGTGGTCCTTGCCACCATGGCGAGTTCGCTTTGGTCCGATGCACCTGTCGCCGCCTTGGGCGCCGGCGCGGCCGCCACGTATTCCATGGTTGCGGCCATCCGTGGCCGTTGCCTTGGAGGCGTTTGCATGCCGCCCGCGGCGGGCGATGAAGACGCCCGAAAAAGACAAGAGACCGATCGGGAATGAATTCGGGACCTCCGTGGTTTTACATGCAAACACATGTATTCCATGAGAGGGAGCAACACACCATGAGCCAGAACATCGTCGTCATCTCCGGAGGACTGGGCACGCCGTCGACCTCGGGCCTGCTGGGCCGTCAGCTCGGCGAATCCGCGGTCAGGGAACTTGCTGCAATGGGCATCCAAGCCGACCTGACGGTGCTGGAACTGCGCGACTACGCTGCGGACATCACCAACAACCTGCTTACCGGCTACGCGCCGCCGCGCCTGGCCGAAGCGATCGAAGCGGTTCGCAACGCCGGCGGACTGATCGCGGTTTCGCCGGTCTTCACCGCGTCGGTCTCCGGGCTCTTCAAGTCCTTCATCGATGTCCTTGACCCCACCTCGCTCGATGACAAGCCGATGATCCTGGCGGCCACGGGCGGAAGCGCACGGCACAACCTGGTTGTTGACTACGCGATGCGTCCGATCTTCGCGTACCTGCGCGCACGGATCATGCCCACCTCCATCTTTGCCTCCCCCGAAGACTGGGGAGCCGACCAGGGCCACGGGGCGCTGGCCGAGCGCGAGCGCCGTGCCGGACTCGAACTGGCCCAGGCCATCGCCGGGCCCAACGGGGCTGCCGCGCAGGTCCAGGACCTCGGCGACACCCGTTCAATTGCCCCGCGCGTGAGCGAAACTGCGAACCCGCGGGACAACATGACCTCGTTGCCGTTCGAGCAGCTGCTGGCCAACATCCAGCAGGGCTAGGCACCGGCGCAGGTGGTTATAGGGCAAACTCCGGGTCGGTGACGTCCTTGTTGTCGCAGCCGTCGACCGCGGCCCCCATGCGGTGGATCATCCCGCCCAGGACTGGATGCGGGGTGGCAAAGTTCAGCCGCACGAATCCCTTGCCGCCGCTTCCGCAGGCGCTGCCGTTGATCAAGGCGACCTGGGCCTCCTTGAGGAAGAACTGGGCGGGGCCCGGGTCCAGGGCGAGCCGGGAGACATCCAGCCAGGCGAGGTACGTTCCCTGCGGGGGACGGTAGCGCACCTGCGGCAGGTGCTCCCTGATGATGTCGGAGAGCATCGTTCGCGATTCGTCGAGGTAGGCGATGACCCCGTCGAGCCAGCCCGTGCCGGTGCGGTAGGCGGCGGTGGTCGCGGCCAGCCCCACGTTGGCCGCCGCGTGCTCGGGGATCCCGCCCACCCGCTCCCACAGGGTCCGGTCCGCGTCGTTGGTCAGGACCAACTGGGCGCACTTGAGCCCCGGAAGGTTGAAGGCCTTGGTGGCGGCAACCGCCGTGACGGAATGTGCCGCTGCCGCCGGCGAAACCGTGGCATAGGGAATGTGCGAGGCTCCGTCGAAAACCAGGGGGGAATGGACCTCGTCGGCGAACACCCTCGATCCGGTGGCCTCGACCAGCTCGGATATCGCCAGCAGCTCCTCGCGCGCATAGACCTTGCCGATGGGGTTGTGCGGATTCACCAGGACCAGCAGCGCGCCCCCGGCCAACGCCTGCCCCAGGGCGCTCCAGTCGATCTCCCATCCGGCCTCCGACCGGACCATGGCAACCTGGATGGATTCCCGCCCGAAACGTTCCGCCGTGGAGATGAAGGGCATGTAGGCGGGGGTGAGCAGCACCAGGGGAGCGTCGCGACGGCGGCCAGGGGAGAAATGCATGATGGCGGCGTCGAGCGCCGCCGCCACGGAGCCCACGGGCCGCACCTGGTCGGGGTCGATCTTCCACTCGAACCTGTTGTCCAGCCAAGCCGCGGTGGCCTGCTGCATGTCGTGGACCAATTGGGTCGGCGCATAGCCGATCAGGCCGTTGACCAGGGTTTCCTGGGCGGCCGCGACAACGCCCGGGGCCGTCCCGAAATCCATCTCCGCCACCCACGCACCCAGCGATCCCCGGTATTCCGACCACTTCAGCGATCCGGTCTGGCGCAGTTGATCGACGGTCAGCAGGTCGAAGGGGTGGACACTCATTTAGCCAGCTTAGACTCGTTCGGGAACGAAAGCCCCTGCCGTTTTTCATTTCTTCTGCCCAAGGCGCAGGTTCTTCGGTAGGTTGGCTAGTGAAGCAGCAGCAATGAAGGATTCGACCCGATTCCCTTGGGTTCACCCCGGGCCTCGGGCAATGGGCGGTTGCCGGGAGGGAACGCAATGGACGGGCGCAATGAAAGTGTCGAGGAGCGGCTGGACCGGAACTGGAACGAGCTCATGCAGGAGCTGCGGGTCATGCAGACCGGTGCGCAGATCCTTGCCGCCTTCCTGGTGGTCCTGCCCTTCCAGGCCGGATTCACTGCGCTGGGCCATGCGGAGAGGACCTTCTACCTGGTGCTGCTGGTGTTTTCCGCGCTGCTGATCGTCCTGCTTGTGACGCCCGTTGCCGTGCACCGGCATTTCTTTGGCCAGCGCGTCAAGATCACCACCGTGCACATGGGCCACGTCATTTCCAAGGTGGTGATCATCGGCGTGGGCGTGCTGGTGGCCGGGTGCGTGTGGTTCGTGGTCCAGGTCCTGTACGGCTGGGCACTGGGCGCGCTCATCGGCGGGCTGGTGATGCTGGCCGCGGTCTTCCTGCTGGTGGTCCTGCCGCGGATCATCAAGCCGAAGTCCTCGGTCCCGGGTCTGCCGACCCACGGGGCCGGGTAGCGTGGTGGCGGACATGCCCCGGAAGGACGACCCGGACAGGGCCCCCGCCGGCGTCATGGACGGGCCGGCGATCCACGACGGTGCCCGACCGCTTGGCCAAAACACCGACAAGAGAATTGAGCTGCCTCGCCCATGAGCACCGAAGAGAGTCCCCGCGACGTGCCTTCCCGAACCGACGGAACCCCCGATGATTCGGCCCGGGCACCACGGAACACGACGACCAAGCTCGAAATCGCCGTGCAGGACGCCGCCGGGGCGAGGATCGCGCTGGAAAGCGGTGCCGACCGCATCGAGCTGTGCAGCGCGCTGGCCATGGGCGGGCTAACCCCCACATTGGCCACCATCGAGCAGGCGGTGGCCGTGGGCATCGGCGTGCACGTGCTGATCCGCCCGCGCGGCGGCGGCTACGTCTACACCGCCGAAGAGGTCGACCTGATGGCGGCCGACGCGGCCCATGCGGCGCGCGCCGGGGTCGCCGGCATCGTCATCGGCGCGCTGACCGAGGACGACAGAGGCCTGGACATCCCGGTGCTCTCGTCACTGGTGGCAGCGGCGCACGCGGTCAACCCGGCCCTCGAGGTCACCGTGCACCGCTGCGTGGACGTGTTGCTGGAAAGGGGCATGTCCATCCAGAAACTCATCGCCCAATTGCGGGTCCTGGGAGTGCATCGCATCCTGTCCTCGGGAGGCGCCGCCGCCTCGGGGGACGGCGCGGAGGTCCTGCACCGGTTGCGGACCGAGGCCGCGGGAAACCCGCAGGTCCAGGCCGGCGGCGGCGTGAGGATCGAGGACATCCCGGCCCTGGCCGGCCTGGACGGCATCCACCTGTCGGCGCGCACCCAAAGGACCGGGGGAGCCTCCGGTCCCGGTGGCGGGGAATCCGCCTTCGACGTGACCAGCGCGGAGCTGGTCTCCGCGGCTGCCGCGGCCCTGGCAGCATGCCGGTAACGGTCCGGAAGCCTGGGGCGGTGCCGCGTGGCGCAGACACAAAAGCGGCCCGAATGTGACGCCGGTGACGTATTGGCTAACATGTTCAGGGTGTGACCCCGCGCCCGCCAGTCTTGGCCGGGGGACCCACGGGACGTGCATCCAGAACTTCAGAAGGGGCCCAGGCCAGCATGCTCAATGATGAGACCATCACCCAGATAGCCGACGAGCTGGTGCAGGCGGGCCACGACCGCGTGCCGGTCAAGCGCCTGACCGCCCGCTTCCCCGAGATGACGGTTGAGGACTCCTACAAGGTCCAGAACCTCTGGCGCCGGCGCTCCGAGGACAACGGCCGCATCCTGGCCGGCCGCAAGATCGGCCTGACCTCCCGCGCCATGCAGATGGCCACCGGCATCACCGAACCGGACTACGGAATCATCTTCGATGACATGGTGCTCGATTCGGGCTGCACCATCGAGTGGGACAAGTACACCCACCCGCGCGTGGAAATGGAACTTGCCTTCAAGCTCAACAAGGACGTCGAGGGCCCCAACGCCAACATCTTCGACGTCCTGAACGCCACCGAATACGTCATCCCCGCCCTGGAGATCCTTGATTCGCGCATCGAGATGGAAGGCCGCACCATCGTCGACACCATCTCCGACAACGCGGCCATGGGAGCCATGGTCATCGGCGGCAACCCGATGAAGCCCTCGGACATCGACCTGCGCTGGGTCTCCGGCATCCTGTTCAAGAACCAGGTCGTCGAGGAAACCGGCGTCGCCGCCGGCGTGCTGAACCACCCGGCCGCCGGCGTCTACTGGCTGGCGAACAAGATCGCCGCCCACGGCGACAAGCTCAACGCCGGGGAAATCATCCTGGCCGGCTCCTTCACCCGCCCCATGTGGGTGGACAAGGGAGACACGGTCTTTGCCGACTACGGACGAATGGGGACCGTGACATGCCATTTCTCATAGAACCGGACCCGTCCTTCAAGGATGCACTGCACCACGCGGACCACGCGCTCTCGGGGATCTGGGTGTGCTCGGGTTCCCCGCTGGTCGCCGAGATCTGCGCCGGTGCCGGCTTCGACTGGATCTTCATCGACGCCGAGCACTCGCCCAACGGGCTTGAATCGATCCTGGGCCAGCTGCAGTCGGTGCGCGGCTACCCGGTCATCCCGGTGGTCCGCCCGCCGGTCAACGACACCGTGGTCATCAAGCAGTACCTTGACCTTGGCGTGCAGTCGCTGATCATCCCCATGGTCAACAACGCGGCCGAGGCGCGCGCCGCAGTGGCCGCCTGCCACTACCCGCCGAAGGGCGTGCGCGGCGTCGGTTCGGCGTTGGCCCGTTCGGCCCGCTGGAACCGCGTCCCGGACTACCTCACCCGTGCGGGGGATACCCTGACGCTGATGGTGCAGATCGAATCCGCGGAGGCGGTTGCCAACGTCGAGGCGATCGTGGCGACCGAGGGCGTGGACGGCATCTTCATTGGCCCCTCCGACCTGGCCGCCTCGATGGGCGTGATCGGGCAGCAGGACCACCCGGACGTCGTCGCCGCCGTGGAGACGGCCATTGCCGTGGGTCTTGCGGCCGGCAAGTACGTCGGAGTCAACGCCTTCGCCGAAGGTACCGCCAAGCGCTACATCGAGCTCGGGGCCCACTACGTGGGCGTCGGCGCCGACGTGGCGCTGCTGGCCCGCGGCACCGAGGCGCTGGCGGCAAAATTCCGGCCCAGCGCCGGAATCCAGGCCGGGACGCCGGCCAGCTACTGACAGAACCGGGCCGCGGCCCGGAGCACCTGGCATGCGGTTCTGCGGGAGATTCATTCCTCTTGCAGGGCCGCTTGTTGTTTGTCCGCGCGGGGGATGCCCGCGAACCTCCCGCAGAGCCAAATGCGGCGGATCAACATTTCAGATCCGAAGAACCATCACCCGAGGTCAACAAGAAGGGGGAGCGGTCGCCCGGCCACGGCCAAAGCCGATAGGCTCGCTTGAATGGACCTTTCCCTTATTTTGCTCGTGCTTGGCATGGTCGTCGTCGGTGCCATCGCGCAGCGCGTGGCGGGACTCGGGTTCGCGATGCTCGTCTCCCCGTTCCTGGTCATTGCCCTGGGCGCACACCAGGGGGTGTTCCTGGTGAACATCTGCGGCGTGCTTTCCTCGGCGCTCATCATGCCGCGGGTGTGGAAGGACATCGACTGGTCGATGTTCCGCTGGCTGTGCTCCTTCAGCGTCTTCGGTTCCGTGGCCGGCGCCCTCATGGCCGGTGGCCTGCCGCAGGCCCCGCTGTCGATCGTCGTCGGCGCCACGGTGCTCGCGGCACTGTTGCTTTCGCTGATCCTCGTGCGCGCCAACGTCACGGTCTCCGGCCAGGTCCCCAAGGGCGGCGCCGGGTTCCTCTCCGGGCTCACCAACTCGCTGGCAGGCGTCGGCGGACCGGCGGTGAGCGCCTACGCGGTGCTGGCCCGCTGGCCCCAGCGCCCCTTCGCCGCCACCCTGCAGCCCTTCTTCGTGGTGACCGGGATGGTCACCGTCGTCATGAAGTTCATCACCACCCCCGAGGCCCTGCCGCCGCTGCCGGCGTGGGCGTGGATCGGGGTCGCCGTGTTCATTTGGGCCGGCGTGCTCATCGGCGAGCAGGTCCAACGCGTGGTTTCCGACCGGCATGCGCGGTTCTTCGTGTTGTGCTTCGCCTTCTTCGGGGCCATCACGGCCTTGGTCAGCGGGCTGCGCGCCCTGTAGGCCCGGGGGCCAAACGCGTCAATCAGCGGCTCGGGGACACATCGGTGGCACGATTGGAAGCAATGAGTGAGAAGAAAAAGCAGCCGCCTGCCGCGGCGGCATTGAACGCGGCGCGCCAGCGGTTGAGCACCGGCTGGCCCATGCCGCTATTCCTGCAGGGAGCCTTCGAGTTCATGCAGGCAGCCCTGTTCTCGGCCTTCCTGGTGGTCATCCCCTGGTTCGCGGTGTGGTTCAGCGGCGGCTTCGCGGACCGTGGCATCGAGTCGGTGCTGCAGATGGGCGGGCAGATCTGGCTGCTGATCCACGCGGTCCCGCTGCACCTGCTGCAGGTGGGCACCGGGGCAGACCCCACGCAGGGCACCGGGGTGCTGGACTTCATCCCGCTGGGGCTGACCCTGATCCCGTTCTTCCTCTGCTGGCGCGCCGGCAGGCGCATTGCCCGCGCCTCCTACACCGATTCATTGTGGCAGGGCATCCTCGGCGCCCTGGGCGTCTACCTGCTCTGCGGGCTGTTCACCGGGTTCCTGGTGAACAACGAAGAGGCCAGCGTCTCGCTGCTGGCGGCCACCTTCATCCCGCTCATCCCCGCCGGGGCGGGCGTGATCATCGGGGCCCGCCGCGAGGCCGGGTCCTGGGTGCGGCTGATCGGCTTCGACGCCGCGGCCTGGATCTCCAAGACCTCCCAGCACTCGCGCTGGGCCGGGTCCTACCTCTGGGCGGTGCTCTGCGGCGGCACGCTGGCCTACCTGCTCGCCTTCGCGCTGGCCTCGGCGCTGCTGGCCGTCAACCTGGCGGTGCACTGGGTCGATGTCTCCAACGTGTACCAGCAGCTGCGCCCCGGGCCCATCGGCTCGGCCGTGCTGACCCTGGGCCAGCTGGGGATCATGCCCAACCTGGCCCTGTGGACCCTGGCGTGGATCACCGGCGGCGGCATCACCCTGGGGGTGGGCAGCACGCTGTCCACCCTGGAAACCACCGTGGGCCCGCTGCCGGCGGTTCCGGTGCTCGCCGCCCTGCCCTCCGGCGACCTCGACTACGCCTGGGCGTTCATGTTGCTGCCGGTGTTTGCCGGGTTCATGGCCGGCTGGTACTTCCTGCGGGTGGGGGAGAACCACCTGGACGACTGGGTGTCCCTGCGCATCCGCACCCGCTGGCTGTCGCTGGGGCTTTCCACCGTCGCCCTGGGCGTGTTCGTCGGCACCTTCGCCGGCGCCCTGTCCCTGGTCGGCTCCTGGCTGGCCGGCGGGTCGCTGGGCATCGGCCGGTTCACCGAGGTGGGTCCCGACATCCTGTTGACGGCCCTGTTGCTTGCGGCGCAGGTGGCCCTGGGCACCGCCGTCGGGTATTTGGTCTCCCCGCTGCTCGAGCACGACCCGGTGCTCGACGGCTAGAGCGGCTTGGCCACGCCCATGTCGTGGTGCAGGTGGTGCGCCGCGTCGTGCCAGGCGTACTGGGCCAGCGTGGCGGTGGTGAACAGCGCACCGTTGGACCGGGTCCCCATCCGCGGCATCTGCTCATCGCCCAGCGACTCCAGCGCTGCGGCGAACAGGGACGCTGACTCATCCAGCCTCCGGGCCACCTCGGCCGCGGGGACCTGGGCGTAGTCACCGCGCACCGCCGCCTCGTCCTGGTCCCAGTCCGGGAACGTCGGGGCGTCCACCTCCAGCATCAGGGCCAGCCGCCCGTTCATCACCTGGAGCATTTCGCCCACGTGCGCACAATACTCGTGGGCGCTCCACACCTTGGGGTCCTTGCGCACCAGGGCATCCGGCGCCGCCAGTGCCCGGGTGAAGAGCGGGACGGATTCGCGCAGCAGCACCGCAACCTGCCCGGGGCTCAGCGCCCGCACATCGATCCCGCATTCGCCGCAGACCTCCCGGAGCACGATCGTCCAGTCCTTGGTGTCGGGGGTTGGCTGCTCAATCATGGGAACATCCTCTTATTCTCCGGGGTTCAACCGGTCCGTGAAATCCTGGGTGCAGGCCGCCTCGGAGCGCAGGGTCAGCGCGTCCTCGAGGCACTGCTGGTATTGCAGCGCGGGCCCGAGGAACACCAGCTGCCCGGCCAGCAGCAGGGCAACGAGCCCGCAGGCCGCCGTCGCCACGGGCGCCGCCAACTTCAACACGCCGGCCGCGGGGTTGCCGAACGCCTTCAGGGAAGTCAGCAGGCCCAGGACGAATCCGGCCACGGCGAAGGGCAGCCCGGCAAGCCTGAAGGGCAACGGCAGGTACCAGCCCGTCAGCGTGCAGGCCATGGCGACGACGGTGGCACCCACCCAGTGCAGCAGCGGGCGAGCGGCGTCCGGCGCCTCCGGGCGGGTGTTGCTGGCCATGCCACCCACACTAGCGCCAATGCCGTTTAGTTGAGCCGCTGCCATGGCTGTCAATCCGGTCCCGGCACCCATGGTCTCGATGCCCGGCGTTGCCTTGCGTGTGGGGCCGTGGGTTTGCCTGCCCGGGCCCGGGACATGCCACGGGCAGCGCTCGGGGGCCGTCGCCATTTTGACATCTGATAATGATTCTCATTAGTGTTTACGAGGTGCTGGCCAAAGGTGCCCTCGGCGACTCGATGTCGCAGCCTTGGCCACCGAAAATGGAGTACGACCTATGAGAAGAATCAATCCCTGGATGGCTGTCATGCCCGCCGCCATATTGGCCGTCGCGACTGCGTGCGGTGCCCCTGCCGCCTCCGTCAACAGCGCCCCGAATGACGCGACGGCAGGTCCGGTCACCCTGGACAGCTGCGGCCGGGAGGTCGTGTTCGACGCTCCGCCGCGCAGCGTGCTCGCGGTCGGTTCGGAGGCACCGGCATTGCTGGTGGCCGCCGGAGCGGGCGACAAGCTGACGCACTACGCGGGCAGCCTGGAAGTGCCCTTCGACGAAGCGACGAAGGCCGTGGTCGAGGGGGCCGAACGGATTACCGAAGACTCGCACGACGTCTCCTACGAGATGATCCTCGGTTCGGGAGCCGATGTTGTCATCGGCACCGACATCGCGGCGGGGGTTGACCTCGATTCCCTCGCCGAACGCCTCAACCAGGCCGGGGTGCAGATGTTGACGGTGAGCGGTTACTGCGCCGGTTTCGAAGGACGCTCCACCGGCGGCTTGAGCGGGTTCGACCAGATCTACCGGGACGTCGAGTCCTACGGCCGTCTGTTCGGGACCCAGCAGGTGGCAGCCGGAGCCGTGCAGGACATGCGCGACCGCGTCGCGGCGGCTGCGGAGCGCATCGACGAGGGGGCGGACCAACGCGCGCTCTCCCTGTATGTCCCGACCGCCGGCACCTTGGGCTCCTACGGGCATGAGTCGCTGGTCTCGGAGCAGATGTCGCTGCTGGGCCTGGAGAACGTGTTCAGCGATGTGCCCAAGCGCTACTTCGAACCCTCCACGGAGGAACTCGTCGCCAGCGCGGCCGACAAGGTCTTCGCGATGTACCTGCCCACCGGATCCTCGGCGATGGAAACCGACCAGGACGTGCTCAAAGTGCTTCGCGAGAGGCCCGAGCTCGATGGACTTGAGGCTGTCGACGACGACGCGGCCGTGGTGCCGCTGAACTACTACTATTCCTCGCCCGGCCCGCTGGCCGTTGACGGCGTAGAACTGCTCGCCGAACGTCTGGCCACGCCATGAGCAGGCCGGCACAGCTGCGCCGGCCTGCGCACACTGCCGACCGCCGGCGCGCACACGCGCTGCCGGCACCGGGCAGGCCGCGCCACGCCATGTCCCGGGGCACCACCGAAGTCGACTTCGTGAAGCTGAGCCCGACCTGCAACACCACCCTGCTGGTCACCAGCAGGCACCCGGTGCGGCAGTACCGCGCCATCGCCGAGACGCTGCTGCGCGCCGAGCATGTGCACGCCGAGCAGGTCGGGTTCATCCTGCCGGCTCAATCGCCCGAGGCGCAGGTGCGCCTGCACATGGCGGGGGACGAGTTCTGCGCCAACGCCACCATGGCGCTGGCCGCGCTCCACGCCGCGACGCAGGGCCTTCACGGCCCGGTCGAGCTCCGCCTTGAGGTTTCGGGGGCCGCGGACCTGCTGGACTGCCGCGTCGAACGCCAGGACCCGGGCTACCGCTGCCAGCTGGCCAGCCCGCTGCCGATCCGGATCGATCCGTACCCGTTTCAGGGTGCCACCGCAGGTGCCGCCATGGTGCGGTACGCGGATGCGGTGCACCTGGTCATCGAGTGCTCCGGGCACGATGCGGTGCTGCGCGAGCGCGCCGAGCAGGCGGCCACGCAGCTGGGGAACAGCGAAGGCGTATCCGTGGTCGGGGTGATGCTTTATGACCCGGTGCGCGGCGAGCTGGCCCCGCTGGTCAACGTCCCGGCACTGGGCAGCCTGGTGTGGGAGGGAAGCTGCGGCTCGGGAACCGCCTCGCTGGGTGCCTACCTGGCCGCGAGGGCCCAGGCACCGGTGTCCGCCGCCGTGCGGCAACCCGGCGGCACCATGCACGTTCAAGCCGACTACGGCTGCGGAAAAGTGACCGGGCTGCGGGTCGCAGGGCAGGTGGCCATCGTGGCCGAAGGGACGGCATTTATCCATGGCTGAATCGGCAATTGACACTTCTCCGGCGCTTGGCGCCCCCGCGCCGGGCCTGCCGGGCACGCTGCGTGGGTACCTGCGCCGCTTCACCTCGGCCGCCAACGGGTACGACGGCTCGACCAGGCACGCCGGCGAGCTCGAAGAGCTGCTGGCCGACTACTCGCGCTTCGTCACCGACCCGGGCAACGAGGCCCCCTTTGCGCAGTTCGCCGCGCACCCCGGAACCGCCGAACTGGTGGAGAAGCTGCGCACGCAGTCGGCGCGCTGCGTGGCGGTCATCGAGAAGTACCGCGCGCTGCGGCTGCTGGAGGGGCAAGCGGGAGCGGAAGGCTACTTCGCCAACATCGAATCCTGCATCGCCGAGGAATTCGGGGCCGTGGCACCGACCAAGGATTCGAAGCTGCTGCTCGTCGGCTCCGGGTCCTTCCCGATGACGCTGCTGAACGTCGCATCGCTCACCGGCGCGTCCGCGCTCGGGATCGACATCGACGCCGAGTCCATTGCGCTCGGGCGCCGGGTCGTGGCCCTGCTGGGCGAGGGCCTGGACATCGCGCTGGAGGGACGCGCGATCCACGAGCTGGACTTCATCTCCGAGGCCACCCACATCGTGATCAGCTCCACGGTGCCCGTGAAATACGCGCTCTTGCACCAGATGCACGGCCTGACCCGCGAGGACGTCGTGGTGGCCATGCGCTTCGGGGACGGGCTGAAATCGCTGTTCAACTACCCGATGCAGGAGGTCGACCCCGCGCTCTGGCGACTGGCCGACACCATCCGCCAGCCGGACCAGGTATTCGATATCGCGCTGTACGTGAAGCAGCGCTCTAGCAGAAAAGACGTTTAGCAGATGGACGAATTGGGAAACATCCTCATCGCCGGGACCGGCCCGGTTGCGGTGCAAAGCGCCGTGCTGCTCGGGCGGCTGCCCGGGGCACTGGGCATCGCGGGCCGCGAGTCCGAGCGTTCGGCGGCGTTCTTCGACGCGCTTGGGGCCAACGGGGGCACCGTCCGGGCCGAGGTGCAGAACCCCGCCCACGCCGCGCTGGCGGGGGAGTGCCGGATCGAGCGGCGGTTCCGCGGATACGGGTCCGTGGCCGGGACCTGGGACACCCTGGTGCTCACGGTCACCGCGGACGCCTACCTCCCGGTGCTGCGCCAGCTGGCACCTGGCGTGCTGGCCGGATTCGAGCGCATCGTGCTGCTCTCGCCCACCCTGGGCTCCGGGTCCCTGGTGCGCGAGTACGCCAGGGCGCAGGGCGCGGATCCGGAGGTCATCAGCTTCTCCAGCTACCTGGGCGACACCCGCTGGGCTCAGGGCGTCCCGGGCGCCTCGGTGCTGACAGCCGGGGCCAAGGCCCGCATCTACGCCGGATCCAGCCGCGGCGATTCACCCGCGGTGCGGCGGTTGCGCACGGTGCACGAAGCGGCGGGCACCGACCTGGCGGTCCTCGGCCTGCCGGCGGAGGCCGAGGCGCGGAACATCTCCCTGTACGTGCATCCGGCGCTGTTCATGAACGAGGTCACGCTGCGCGCCGTCTTCGCCGCGGCGCAGCCGACGCAGTACGTCTACAAGCTCTACCCCGAGGGACCTGTCACCCCGTCGATGATCCACGCCATGGTCGAGCAGTGGCGGGAACTTTCGGCCATCGTCGCCGCGCTGGGCGGGAGGGGAGTCAACCTGCTCTCCTTCATGCTCCAGGACGGCTACCCGGTGCACCCGCAGAGCATCGACCCGGCCGACGTGGCCGCGTTCGAGCAGCTGCCGGCCATCCACCAGGAATACCTCGTCTACGTGCGCTACGCCTCGCTGCTCGTGGACCCCTTCTCCGAACCCGACGCCCACGGGCGCTACTTCGACTTCTCGGCCATTCCCATCCGGCCGATCTTCCGCAACGACTCGGGCCACTGGGACGTGCCGCGGATGCCGAAGGAAGACTACTACCGCACCAAGATCATCCAGGGTGTCGCCCGGCACCTGGCGGTTCCCTGCCCGATGATCGACCGCCTGCTGGCCGCCTACGAGGGCGCGCTTGAGCAGGCGGCGCAGGGACTTGGCGGCCAGCCGCGCTCCGCTGCCTTCGCCGTGCAGGACTTCGGCGAGGACCTTGGCATGATCTGCGCCGGGATCGGGAGTGCGGCATGAGCGAGACCGAACTGGAAACCACCGAAAAGCTGCCCAGCGAACGGCGGATCATCGTCGAGGTTTGGCCGGCCCTGCTGGCCTCGGCCGTGGGCCTGCTGCCCTTCACCGTGCTCTCCACCTTCCTGGTGCCGATCGCCGACTGGGCCGGGGCCGGCTATGCAGAGGTCGGCTCCCTGCGCGGGCTGGCCGGCGTCGGCGCGGTGCTCACCGGCGTCGCGCTGGCCCCGCTGATCGGCCGCATCGCCCCGGGACGGGTGGCCGCGGCTTCACTGGCGCTGATGGCGGTCGCCGCCGTGCTCGGCACCTTCTCCGGGCTGGCCGCGCTGGCTGCCTTCTGCCTGGCCACCGGCGTGGCCAACGCGCTGCTCTACCCGGCGCTGTCCACCGCGGCGGCGGACCGCTTCGGGACCACTCCCGCGGCGGGCCGGGCCGCGACCCTGGTGATGACCGCCCAGACCCTGGCCTCCACCGTGGGCGCGCCGCTGTTGCTCCTGCCGGCACTGTGGTGGGGCTGGCGGGGCAATCTCATCGCGATCGCCGTTCTCTCCCTCGCGCTGGCTCCGGCCTTGGTGCGCTACGGCCGCGCAAACCCCGCCGCGGGAGAACCGGCACCGCGACTTGGCTACCTGGCCGCATTCCGCACGCTGGCGGCCATCCCCGGGGCACGCGCCCTGCTGCTGGTCTCCTTCGGGCGGGCCGGCGCGCTGATGGGGCACCTGGCCTTCCTGGCCCCGCTGTATGCGGAGAAGTTCCAGCTCTCCACCGGCTGGTTCGCCTTCGTCTGGTCCCTGAGCGGCGGATCCTTCTTCCTCGGGCACCTGCTCGCCGGGCGGATGCTGAACGCCGAGGACTCCGAGGGGCGCACCCGGGCCGTGATGGCCATCGCCCTGGGCACCGGCCTGCTGGCCCTACTCGGGGTGTACCTTTCCCCGGTGCTGCCGCTGGCGATGCTGGGCACCGCGGTGCTCTCGGCCAGCCACGCGGTGGTTTCCGCCGCGGTGATGACCCTGCTGGTGCGCCGTTGCGGGCAGGTGCGCGGGACCGCGCTGAGCCTGAACGCCGCCGGCATGTCCCTGGGATTGTTCCTCGGCGCGGCCGCCGCCGGGGCGGCGCTGGGCACGGCCGGCTACCTGGCCGCGGCCGCGGTGCTCGGCGGATTCACCCTGCTTGCCCTGGTCTCCGCGCTCACCCTGCGCACCGCAACCGACGTCCCATCGATGAAGAGGCCATGATGACCCAACTGGACCCCGCGCTCCGCGAACCGCGCAGCGCACCACCGGAGGCGCCGCTGGTCTTCACCGGAGACGACCTGGAGCACGATCAGCGCACCCGGCACACCGCCCTGTGGATCGCCGGCCTGCTGGCAGCGCTGCTGATCACCCTGCCGGTGGCTGTGGGCCTCGGACCGGTGGCCATCGAAGCGGGCACCGTGCTCCAGATCCTGCGCCAGCACCTGTCCGGCGGCCAGCTGATGGGCACCTGGACCGACTCCGAGGAATCCATCGTGCTGCTGCTGCGGGTGCCCCGGGTGCTGCTGGGCGCCGCCGTCGGCGCCGGGCTGGCGCTGGCCGGGGTGGCCCTGCAGGCCTTGACCCGCAACATCCTGGCCGAACCCTACCTGCTGGGCGTGACCTCCGGGGCCTCGACCCTTTCGGCGGCCTCGATCCTCTTCGGGGCTTCGGCCGGCATCGGCTCGGCCTCGCTGGCCGGCAGCGCCTTCGCGGGGGCGCTGGCCGCCGGGATCGCGGTCTTCCTGCTCGCCCGGGTCGGCTCCCAGATGACCTCCACCCGGCTGGTGCTGGCCGGGGTGTCCGTGGGCTACGTGCTGCACGCGCTCACCTCGCTGCTGATCTTCGCCTCGGATGACCCGAACGCGGGCCGCTCGGTGCTCTTTTGGACGCTCGGTTCGCTGACCCAGGCCACCGGCCAGTCCGCGCTGGTCACCTGGATGGTGGTGCTCGACACCACCGCGCTGCTGCTGCTCTGGTCCCGGCCGTTGGACGCGCTGGCCATCGGCGATTCCACGGCCCAGACGCTGGGGATCTCCCCGGCGAAGCTGCGCGCGGCGGTGATGGTGGTGACCGCGCTGTGCGTGGGCGCGCTGGTCGCGGCTTCCGGCGGCATCGGATTCGTCGGGCTGATCATCCCGCATATCGCGCGGCTGTGCGTGGGCTCCACGCACCGCAAGCTGCTGCCGGTGGCGGCGCTGCTCGGCGCGATCTTCCTGGTCTGGGCCGACGTCCTGGCCCGGACGGCGCTGGCCCCGCAGGAGCTGCCGCTGGGCATCGTCACCGCCCTCCTCGGCGCGCCGCTGCTTTTCGTGCTGGTGCGCAAGCTGAACCCGACCCAATGACAACCAACCGCCCAAGGGGGCCCAAAGCATGATCACAGCCACCGATGTTTCCGTCGGCTATGGCGGGAAGCTGGTAGTGAAATCCGTCGGGCTGCACGCCGGCGCCGGGGAGGTCGTCGGGCTGATCGGCCCGAACGGCAGCGGCAAGTCCACCTTCCTGCGCACCCTGTACGCGGCCCTGCGCCCGCGGGCCGGACTGGTCACCCTCGACGAGCAGCCCATCACTGCGCTGCGCGGCACCGAGCTGGCCCGGCGGGTGGCCGTCGTCGCCCAGGAAACGCCCACCGACCTTCCGGTGACCGTCGCGGACATGGTGCTGCTCGGCCGCGCCCCGCACCGCAAGGCGCTGGCGGCCTTCACCCGCGAGGACCACCAGGCGGTGGCCGCCGCGCTGAGCCGGGTCGGGGCCCGGGACCTGGCCGACCGCCGCTACTCCACGCTCTCCGGAGGGGAGAAACAGCGCGTGCTGGTGGCCCGCACGCTGGCCCAGCAGGCGGACCACCTGCTGCTGGACGAACCGACCAACCACCTGGACATCCGCTACCAGCACGAACTCCTGCGCATGGTCGGGCAGCTGGGGGTCACCACCGTGGTCGTGCTGCACGACTTGAACCTGGCCGCGCGCTACTGCACGAAGCTGGTCATGCTTCAGGACGGCCGTGCGGTTGCGAGCGGAACGCCGGAGGAGGTGCTCACCCCGGCGATGCTGCTGCGGGTGTACGGGATAAACGTCGAGCCGGTTTCCGTGCGCGGGACCCTGCAGCTGGTCTTCAGCATGGCGGATGAGCCGGCCATGGCGCAGTTGAGCACCGCCGGTTAACCGGCCGGGCAATGCGCCGGCCCTCATGAATCCTCCGGGTTGGGTGTCATGCGAGTCGGCCCGCGAAAAAACTGAATACGGATCCCGCTACCCCCCACGGTTGGACGTATTGCAAGGGCGGAACCCGCTGTTGCCGGTGTTGCCACTGCCGGCGTCGAAAATGACAAACCTCGAATCGTCAATACCAAGGGCCGGAATCTGCGATGGCAGATGGGGCGTTGTGACTATGCGTCAAGATCATTGACTACGATAATGGTTTGTCAAGGGTGCTTTAACGGCACCGCGGCGCCGACGCCCACGTACCAAAGGACTGATTCAACGATGCAGGCAACGCACAAGAGCCGACGCGGCAAAACCGGCGCACTGCTCGCGGCCGTGCTCGGCGCGACCCTGCTGCTGTCGGCCTGCAACGCCGGCGCCGGAACCGGTCCGCAGGATCCGCAGCGTCTGGTGGTCGCGCTGACCGGCGAACCGGTGAACCTGGACTTCACCACCACCGCCGGGGCGGCGATCCCGCAGGCCATGATGTCCAACGTGTACGAGGGGCTGGTGGGCGTGGACCAGACCGGGGCGATCACCCCGTTGCTGGCCACCGGCTGGCAAACCGGAGCCGACAACAAGTCCTACACCTTCACCCTCGTCGAGGGCGCCACGTTCTCCAACGGGGCCGCCTTCGACGCCTCCGACGTGAAGTTTTCCATCGAACGGGTCAAGTCCGACGCCTGGCTCAACGGCCTGAAGTCCAAGATGGACGTGGTGGAGGACGTCGTGGTCAATTCCCCGACCTCGGTCACGGTGAACCTCAAACGCCCCTCGCAGGCGTGGCTGTATTCGATGACCACGCTGGTCGGTGCGATGTTCGACCCCTCCGGCGTGGACGACCTGGCCAGCACCCCGGTGGGCACCGGACCCTACCGGCTCGAGTCCTGGGCCCGCGGGGAATCGATCAACCTCGTTGCCCGCCCCGACTACCGGGGAGCCGCGCCGGGCATCGCCAACGTGACCCTGCGCTACTTCGGCGACGCGATCGCGACCACCAACGCGCTGTCTTCCGGCGACGTGGATGTCATCTACAACATGCAGGCCCCCGAGCTGCTGTCCTCCTTCGAATCGAACCCGGACTACCAAGTCATCGAGGGCACCTCCAACGGCGAGATCGTCCTGTCGATGAACAACAAGGCCAAGCCCTTCAACGACGTGCGGGTGCGCCGGGCGGTGCTCCATGCCATCGACCGCCAGTCCGTGCGCGACACCGCCTGGAACGGGCTGGGCACGCTGGTCGGCGCCCCGGTGCCGCCCACCGACCCGTACTACGAGGACCTCAACGCGGCCTACCCCTTCGACCCGGCCAAGGCGCGCGCCCTGCTCAAGGAGGCCGGTGCCGAAAACCTGAAGGTCACCTTCACGGTGCCCACCCGCCCCTACGCCACCGCGGTCTCCGAGATCGTCCAGTCCCAGCTGCGCGACGTGGGGATCGACGCGAAGATCGCCTCCGCCGAGTTCCCCGCCGTCTGGCTTGACAAGGTGTTCAACCGCCACGACTACCAGATGTCGGTGGTCCTGGCCGTGGAGGCCCGCGACGTGCTGACCATGTTCAACAACCCCGACTACTACATCGGCTATGACAACTCGAAGATCAAGGCCGAGGCCGCGGCCGCGGATGCCGCCGACGAGGCGAACTACGTGGCGGGCATGAAGAACGTGGTGCGCACCATCGTGGACGACGCACCGGTGGACACGCTGTTCATCTTCCCGAACATCTCGGTGGCCAAGGCGGGGATCACAGGCCTGGGCGCCAACTCGGTCACCGAGGCGCTGAACCTCTCCACCATCGCCTGGTCCTAGGCCCGGGGCGGTACACGGATGCTGGTGCGCATCGCGGGGAACCTGGCCCGCTTCCTGCTGTCCCTGCTGGCGGCCACGATCCTGGTCTTCGCCCTGATGCGCGTGCTGCCCGGGGACCCGGCGGTGATCGCAGCCGGCCAGAACGCCAGCCCGGAGGTCATCGCGGGCCTCGCCCGCCAATTCGGGACCGACAGGCCGCTTCCGGTGCAGTACTGGGACTGGTTCTCCGGGCTCTGGCGCGGTGACTTCGGCGTCTCCTACGTGACCCGGGCCGACATCTCCCCGCTGGTGGCCGACAAGGTGCAGGTCTCCCTGATCCTGGTCACTGCGGCCATGGCGCTCGCGCTGGCGATCGCGATCCCCGCCGGCACCATCGCGGCGGTGCGGCACAACAAGCCCTCCGGCGCGCTGATCTCTGCGGCCAGCCAGCTGGGCATCGCGGTCCCCGGCTTCCTGCTGGGCATCGTGCTGGTGTCCTTCTTTGCGCTGCGCCTGGGGTGGCTGCCGGCCAACGGGTGGGTGGCCCCGGGGAGGGACTTCGCCGGGTTCCTCTCCCGCCTGGTGCTGCCGGTCATGGCGCTGGCCGGGGTGCAGTCGGCGATCCTGGTGCGCTACATCCGTTCCGCGGTGCTCGAGGTGATGCACGAGGACTACCTGCGCACCGCCCGCGCCAAGGGCCTGTCCCCGCTGCGCGCGCTGGGCCGGCACGGGCTGCGCAACGCGGCGATCCCGGTGCTGACCGTCACCGGCGTGCAGTTCTCCGCGCTGATCATCGGCGCGGTGGTGATCGAGCGGGTCTTCGTGATCCCGGGCCTGGGCTCGATGCTGCTCTCCGCCGTGGGCAACCGCGACCTGCTCACGGTCCAGTCGGTGGTGATGGTGCTGGTGGCCATCACGCTGATCGTGAACCTGTTGGTGGACGTGCTCTACACCGTCCTTGACCCGCGCATCCGCGCCGCCGTCCGATGAGAAACGCGAGGCCGGGAGCCGTGAAACCAGCAGCCGTGAAGCCGGGAAACCCGAAGAACGGGCGCAGCGGCGCCCTGCTGCTGGGCGGCACGATCGTGGCGGTGATTGCCGCCACCGCACTGCTCTCCCTGTTCTTCACGCCCTTCGACCCGTTGCAGGCCAACCCGCCGGTGCGGCTGCAGGGCCCGAGCCTGGAGCACTGGATGGGCACCGACAACCTGGGCCGCGACCTGCTCTCCCGGATCCTTGTGGGGGCGCGCATCACGCTGCTGGTCGGCGTGGTCTCGGTGGGCATCGCGGTGCTCATCGGCACGCCGCTGGGCATCTGGGCCGGCATGCGGCGCGGGGCCGTGGAGGAGCTGACCATGCGCGCCTCCGACATCCTGCTGGCCTTCCCGGCCCTGTTGCTGGCCATCATGTTCGCCGCGATCTACGGTGCCTCCACCGTTTCGGCGATGGCCGCTATCGGCCTTGCCTCGGTGCCCGGCTTCGCCCGGGTGGCCCGCGCCGGGACCCTGCAGGTGATGAACGCCGAATACGTGCTGGCCGCCCGCGCCGCCGCGCAGCGCCCCCTGCGCATCGCCGCCCGCCACGTACTGCCCAACATCACCGGGATGCTGCTGATCCAGTGCTCGGTGACCTTCGCGTTGGCGGTGCTGGCGGAGGCCGCGCTCTCCTTCCTGGGCCTGGGCACGCCCCCGCCGGTGCCCTCCTGGGGGCGGATGCTGCAGGAGTCCCAGCAATACTGGGGCACCTTCCCGCTCATGGCGCTGTGGCCGGGGACCGCGATCGCGCTGGCCGTGATGGGCTTCAACCTGCTCGGGGACGGGCTGCGCGACGCCCTGGATCCCAAGCTGGGACGGGGCAAGGCATGAGGGAACGAATCGGGACGGGCACGGACGCGGGCACCGGGAACCTGCTGGAGGTCAGCGAGCTGTCGGTGTCCGCCGGGGACCGGGAACTGGTCTCCGCGCTGTCCTTCTCCATGGCCGCCGGCGAGCGCATCGGGCTGATCGGCGAGTCCGGCTCCGGCAAGTCGCTGACCGCCACCGCGCTGCTGGGCCTGCTGCCCGAGGAGCTCACCGTCTCCGGAAGCGCGCAGCTGCGCGGCTTCGCACCCAACCTGCTCACCGCTGGCGACAGGTCGATGCAGTCGGTGCGCGGGGATGAGATCTCGATGGTCTTCCAGGAGCCGCTGTCGGCGCTGAACCCGCTGATGAAGATCGGCGCGCAGGTCGCCGAGGTGATGCTCCAGCACCGCACCGTGCCCAACCGCGCCGCGGCCCGCCGGCGCGCCGTGGAGCTGCTGGCCTCGGTGAGGATCCCCGATCCGGCCCAGGCCGCCGGCGCCTACCCGCACCAGCTCTCGGGCGGGCAGCGCCAACGCGTCATGGTCGCCATGGCGCTGGCCAACGACCCCCAGCTGCTGCTGGCCGACGAGCCGACCACGGCCCTGGATGTCACGGTGCAGTCCCAGGTGCTCGAGCTGATCTCCACCCAGGTGCGCAAGCGCGGCACCGGGCTGCTGTTCATCACCCACGACCTGGCCGTGGTGGCCAACATGTGCACCCGCGTGCTGGTGCTCAACAAGGGCCGCCTGGTCGAATCCGGGGACATCGAGCAGATCTTCTCCGCCCCCGAACACCCCTACACCCGGGCCCTGCTGGCCGCCAGCGACCTCTCGGCCACCGACGAGCGCGGGCGCCTGTTCACCGTTCAGACCGCCGCGGGCTACGTGCCCCCGGCGCTGCGCACGGTGGAACCCGCGGCGCCGCCGGCCCAGCGGGCCACGGCCGGTGCCGGGGAACCGGCCTTGATCACCGCCACGGGCCTGGGCCGGACCTACCACCGCGCCCGCACCACCGCCTTCGGTCCGCGCCCGGTGGTCAACGCCCTGGCCGACGTCAGCTTCACCGTGGCGCCCGGGGACCGGGTGGGCATCGTGGGGGAGTCCGGCTCGGGCAAGTCCACGCTGCTGCGCATCCTCGCCGGGCTGGACCAACCCACCGCCGGCCAGGCAATCGTCGCCGGCACCCCGATCGCCGGGGCCCGCGAGGCGGACCTGGCGCCGCTGCGCAAGGAACTGCAGATCGTCTTCCAGGACCCGCTGGGTTCCCTGGATCCACGGATGCGGGTTGCCGACATCATCGCCGAACCCCTGCTGGTGCCCGGCCGGAAGCTAGACGCGCGCGGGCGGCTCGCCGAGGTGCACCGGATGCTCGGGCTCGTGGGCCTCGAAGCGGAATCCGCCCAGCGCTACCCGCACCAGTTCTCCGGCGGCCAGCGCCAGCGCATCTCCATTGCCCGCGCGCTGGTGAACCGCCCGCGGATCCTGGTGGCCGACGAGCCGGTCTCGGCCCTGGACGTCTCGGTGCGTGCGCAGGTGCTGAACCTGATCGCGGATTTGGTCGACGAGTACGCGCTGACGCTGCTGCTGGTCTCCCACGACCTTTCGGTGGTGCGCCACCTCTGCGAGCGGGTGATCGTGATGAAGGACGGGCGCATCGTCGAATCCGGTGACACCGAGCAGATCTACAACAACCCCGCCCATCCCTACACGGCGCAGCTCATCGCCAGCTCGCTGGAGTTGTCCGAGGAACTGGCAACGCCCCACTAAACTTGAACCCATGCGCATCGTAGTTCTTGTCTCCGGCACCGGGTCCAACCTCCAGTCCGTCATCGACGCCGTCGCCGACGGGTCCCTGGAAAACGTGGAAATCGCCGCCGTGGGCGCCGACAAGCACGGCACCTTCGGGGTGGAACGCTCCGCCGCCGCCGGCATCGAGACCTTCGTGGTGAACTTCAAGGACTTCGCCGAGCGCGCGGACTGGAACCACGCGCTGACCGAAAAGTGCCTGTCCTACGATCCCGACTACGTGGTTTCCTCGGGCTTCATGCGCATCGTCGGCGAGGAATTCATCCAGGCCTTCGACGGCACCTACATCAACACCCACCCGGCCCTGCTGCCCTCCTTCCCGGGCGCCCACGGGGTCCGCGATGCGCTGGCCTACGGGGTCAAGGTCACCGGCTGCACCGTGCACATCGCCGACGCGGGCGTCGACACCGGCCCGATCCTGCGCCAGGAGGCCGTGGTGATCGAGGACGACGACACCGAGGACTCGCTGCACGAGCGCATCAAGGTCATCGAGCGACGCCTGCTCATCGCCACGCTGGCCGATTTGGCCGCGAAGTAAGCCACTCCGGCCCCACTCCCGACGGCCCGTTCGGCGGGCAACGGATCATTCGTCGAAGACGTTCCAGCATATGGCGCTCCGGCGCTGCTGGTCCTCCAGCACCAAGTCACGGACGGCGGCGGGCAAGAGTGCGCGCTGCCATTCCCGTTCCGCGGCCCGGGCCGCAGCGGCATCCACGGCTCCGGCTCCGGCTGCCCTGATGGCGTAGGCGGCCGCGCCCAGGTCATGTGCGGCGACGTGGGCCACGGCAACGGCCTGGCCGGCCGCAAGCGCGGCAAACTTCGCCGGTTCGGGCATCCCGCGTGCCGCGGCATTTGCGATGAATGCCTCGTGGTGCGCCTCGCGCATCGGCACCTCGCCGCGGATCCAGCCCCGTCCGACCTCGATGGCGTGCCGGGGCCGGCCGTCTTCCGGTTGCCGGTCCTCGAAGAGCGGCAGCACGTGCTCCGCGCAGTCCAGGGCCCAGCCAGCGAGCAGCCGGTGGTGTTCATCGCTCAGGGTTCCCCCGCGCCGGATGGTGACCAACCGGGGATCGCGTTCCTTGGGAAGGATTGGCATGCTGCCAACATACCTTCCCCGGAACTCCGGGACACGGGTCCGGCGGACGACCGGTGCGGCAGCGTGGACCACGTTGAAGACGTTGAAGACGTTGAAGACGCTGAGGATGCTGAGGATGCTGCCGGTGGCGGTGCCTGCCGTATTCAGGATATCGCCTTCCAGGGGGCTTGCCGCAAGCCCCGCGGCGTGCCATACACTGCTCGAGAGTGCCTCCTGGCGGGGCACCACCAGGAGGGATTGACATGGCGGACGTGGTGATCGTCGGCAGCGGACCGGCCGGAATGATGCTGGCCGGGGAATTGGCGTTGGCCGGCGTGAATGTGGAGATCCTGGAACGTCGCCCGACGGGGGAGCTGGCCGAATCCCGGGCCGGCGGCTTCCACTGCCGCACCATCGAGATCCTGGACCAGCGCGGGATCGCCGACCTGTTCCTGGCGGCGGGAAAGACGGCGCAGACCGCCCGGTTCGGCAGCACGCTTCTGGACATCAGCGACTTTCCCACGCGGCACCCTTATGGGCTGGGCCTGTGGCAGAGCCACATGCAACCAATCCTCGAGGACTGGATCAACCAGCTCGGCGTGCCAGTGCACCACGGGCGGGAGGCCATCGGATTCGACCTGGACGAAACCGGGGTGACCGTCAAGACCGCCGGGGGCGGCAAGTTCCGGACGGAGTATCTGGTGGGTGCCGACGGCGGACGCAGCCTGGTCCGCAAGGCGGCCGGCATCGACTTCCCCGGCTGGGAGGCGACCCGCAGCAACCTGATCGCCGAAGTGGAAGTATCCCGGGAACCGCCCGCCGGCACGCTTCTGGATGAGGCCGGAGTCCATGGCTTCAGCCTGCTCGAGGACGGGCGCACCTATCGCGTCATCACCACGGAGCGGCAGCTCGGTTCACGCAACGACCCCGAATTGGGCGACCTGAGCGATGCCCTGACCGCGGCATACGGATCGGACTTCGGTGTGCACAGCCCAACCTCGATCTCCAGGTTCACCGACGCCACCCGCCAGGCAGCCACCTACCGCAAGGGACGGGTGCTGCTCGTCGGGGACGCCGCGCACGTGCACTATCCCGCCGGTGGCCAGGGCATCGGCCTGGGTCTGCAGGACGCGGTCAATCTCGGCTGGAAGCTCGCGCAGGTCCTCCAGGGCAGCTCCCCGGATTCCCTGCTGGACACCTACCACGCGGAGCGGCATCCCGTGGGGCTCCGCGCGCTCAAGCACTCGATGGCGCAAACGGCCCTGCAGCGCATTGACGCACGCACCGCAGCGCTCGCCGACACCGTCAGCGAGCTGATGCACATGGACCAACCGCGCCGGCACCTGGCCGCGCTGATCCACGGCCTGGACATCGCCTACGACCTCGGGGAGGGACACCCGCTGCTCGGGCGACGCATGCCGGATCTTGACCTTGACACGGCCAACGGTCCCACACGGTTCTTCGAGCTGCTCCATGCAGCCAAGCCGGTGCTGCTCAGCCTGGCGGAGCCCGGACCCCTGGAGATCGCGCCTTGGAAAGATAGGGTTCACCGTGTCGAGGCCCGGTTCACCGGCACCTGGCGGCTTCCACTGCTGGGCGAGGTGGCAGCCCCGGCCGCGGTCCTGGTCCGCCCGGATGGGTATGTCGCCTGGGTGGGTGAAGGCTCCGACGAGGGGCTTGCAGTCGCGCTCACGCGCTGGTTCGGACCGGGGACGCCGGCCTGACGGCTATCGTTCCTGGCAATGATCGAGTGTTCTCCCCGAAAGTTCATGACTACAGCTCATCAACGCGCGTTGGCAGGCGAAGCGGCTGATGAACGTTCGAAAGCAACGGCCAGAAAACCGCCTGGAATCCAAGCGCCTGACATTCGCAGCCTCACGGACGTGCCCGTGGATGCTTCCTGGCAGTCAATCCTTGAACGTGAAGCGCAGGGTGCGCACCTCGAAGGCCGTCAACGCAATGGCCACTGAACCGCCACTATGCTCGACGGTGCCACCGGGACCCTCGATCGGATCCTCCAGCAGGGTGATCGCGGAGGCCCGCTCCACCGGACGGTGCACGTTCACGGTGCCGGCAACCCGGCGTCCCAGGGACTCGTAGACGCGCACGACCAAGTCGCCGGAGCGGTCGCCGGCCAGCTTGACGCTGGAGAGCACGATGCCCGTGCCCTCGACGGTGACCAGCGGATCGAATCCATGGGCACCGGCGAGGGTGCGCTCGGGGCTGTTCAGCAGGGCGCCGGCCTCGGTGGCGGAGGCGATGTCCGCGCCGATGACCAGGCCGTAGCGGTGGCCCTGGATGCCCTGGTCCGTTTCCGGATCCGGGAAACGCGGGGCGCGCAGCAACGACAGGCGCACGTTGGTCATTACGCCGGCCTCGGTGGAATCGCGGGTGACATCGAAACCATAAATGGAATCGTTGATCAGCGCGGCCCCGAAGCCGGGTTCCTCGGCCAGCACGAAGCGGTGCATCGAGGTCTCGAACTTCGCGGCCTCCCAGCTGGTGTTCACGTGGGTGACGCGCTTTTGGTAACCGAACTGGGTTTCCGCGACGGTGTGCTCGGCGCGGATGTCGAGAGGGAAGGCGACCTTGAGGAACTTCTCTGTCTCGTGCCAGTCGGTGCTCTGCTCGATCTGCAAGACCCGCGAGCCCGGTGCCAGGGTCAACTCCTGGCGCACGGTCGAAGCGGAGAAGCTGCGTTCAACGACCACGCGCGCGGTGCCGTCGGCATCCGTGGACAGGCTGATCGAATCCAGCTCGCGCAGATCGGTGACCTGGTTGCGGTAGAACTTGTCCACGTCCCAGGCATCCCACTTGTTCGGGAAGTCCTGGTGCAGCTGCAGCAGGTTCGCCTCCTTGCCGGCGGCGATGGTCTCGCGGCCGGTGGCGTTCTCGATCGCGGAGGTGACCAGGCCGTCGCGGGATATCGCGACGGTGACCAGTGCGTTGGAAAGCACGAAGCCCGCCGCAGTCTCGGTGGCGGTCACGGTCTCGGTGACGGGGGCCAGTTCGGCCACCGCCGTGCCGGCTCCGGTGCGCACGCCCGAGCGGGTGAACGGGGCGGCGTTCAGTGCGATCGGCCTCTCGCCCCGGCCCACCAGGGCCGCCTGCGCCGCGGCGATGATCGCCTCGGCGGCCTGTGCCACGCGGGCGTATTCGGCGACGACCTCGCGGTGGACCCAGGCAATGGAGGTTCCCGGCAGGATGTCGTGGAACTGGTGAAGCAGCACCGTCTTCCAGAGCTCGTCGATCTCGTCGTGGGGGTACTCGAACCCGGAGTAGGCGGCAGCGGTTGCGCACCAGAGTTCGGCCTCCACCAACAGGTGCTCGGTGCGGCGGTTGCCCTGCTTGGTCCGGTGCTGGGAGGTCAGCGTGGCGCGGTGCAGCTCCAGGTAAAGCTCGCCCACCCAGACCGGCGGGTTCTCCAGTTCGGCCTTGGCGCGCTTGAAGAACTCGTCCGGGTGCTCCCACTTGACCGTGGCGCTGCCCTCGAGGTCGGCCAGGCGGCGCGCCTTGCCGGTCATCTCGCGGGTGGTTCCGCCGCCTCCGTCCCCCCAGCCCACCGGCGCGATGGACCCGGTGGCGTGGCGGGACTCGCGGAACTGGCGGGATGCACGGGCCACCTCCGAGCCCGAGAGCTGCGAGTTGTAGGTGTCCATGGACGGGAAGTGGGTGAACACCCGCGAGCCGTCGATGCCCTCCCAATCGAAGGTATGGTGCGGAAACGTGTTCTGCTGGTTCCAGGAGATCTTCTGGGTGAAGAACCACGTGAACCCGGCACGTTTCATCAGCTGCGGCAGCGCGGGGGAGTAGCCGAAGGAGTCCGGCAGCCACACGCCGGCGCAGGTCACGCCGAATTCCTCGCGGAAGAACTGCTGGCCGTAGTGGAACTGGCGGACGAGGGACTCACCCGAGGGCATCACGGTGTCGGATTCGACCCACATGCCGCCCAGCGGCAGGAAGCGGCCGGAAGCCACGGCATCCTTGACCCGGTCGTAGACCTCGGGGCGGTGCTCCTTGATCCAGGCATATTGCTGGGCGCTGGACATGCCGTAGAGGAATTCCTTGTCGTAACCGAGCATTTCCACCATGGAGGAGGCGGTGCGGGCGACCTTGCGGATGGTTTCGCGCACCGGCCACAGCCAGGCCGAGTCGATGTGGGAGTGGCCCACCGCAGAGATGCGGTGCGCGCTCTCGCCGGCGCGCTTGGCCAGCACCTCGGCCAGTTCGGCGCGGGCGGCCGGTGCGGTTTCGGAGATGCGCTGCAAATCCAGCACGTCCAGCGCGTTGTCCAGGGCCTGCAGGATGCGCATCCGGCGCGGGCCCTCGGGCAGCTCGGCCTGAAGCTCGAGCAGGACCTCCAGGTCCAGGGAGAGCTCGTGGACCTCGGGTTCGAAGACCGCCAGGTCCATGCGGCGGGTGGAGTAGAGCTTGCGGGGGGACGCGGTCCGGATGTCGCCTTCGGCGGTGGGCTGGAACGGGTGGTGGCCCAGCAGCACCGGGTTGGCCGCGGTCTCGATGAAGTATTCGACGGATTCTTCGCCCGCGGCTGGATCCGCGACGGGGATCCACTGGTTGCGCGGATTGATCGCCTTCACGGTGGTGCCGTTGCCGCGGTAGACCAGCCCCTCGCACTGGAAGCCCGTCAGGTTCGTGTCGAATCCCAGGTCGACCAGGGCCTCGACGCGCTTGCCGGCCCATGCGGCGGGAACGGTTCCGCGCAGCCGGAACCAGGTGGTTCCCCAGGCCGCGCCCCAGGCGGTGCCGATCCTGTAATCGGTGTATTCCAGGCCCAGTGCCTGGGCCGGTGCGATCGGCTCGCCAAGAAGCTCATGGCAGTCAACGGTGAACGGGACGGAAACGGAATGGATGGCCGGGCGGATGCGTTCCTCGAGCACACGGGTGACACGTCCGAGGGTCAGGGCAATGTCGTCGTGCATGGATGCCTTTCCCCGGGCCGCGGCCCGGTGGATGGGGTCCTGCTCTGCAAAAAGGTGGACTGCAAGGATCTCGTTGTCGGTGGCCTGTCATGCCAGCGTATCCGACGGGCGGGCCCGGGCAATGCCCACCCGCGGAGAGGGTTTCGCCGACTGAAAGCTGCGGTGCCCGGGAGCCGGTTTCCCGGCACCTGGACGGGCCCAATGCACCGTGGCCGGAGACCAGGAAGAGCACCGGCGGATACGATGCAATCATGACGTACGGCGCTTACCGGGCCGATAAGCTCTTGGGGGGATTTTGCCTCCCGGCCCGGCGGCGCCAGGCGGCCCTGGCCAAGGGCCAAGACCATCACCCAGGCGATGCATTGGCATCACGCGCGAGAAGGAACATCATGAGCACTCCCCGGCAGACCCCGCTCGCCCTGGTGGGTCTGGACATCGGCGGGACCAAGACCCACGGCATGCGCTTCAGCGGTGGCGAGGTGCTCGCCGAGGCCAAGAGCGGCAGCGCCAACGTCCAGAACGTCAGTGCCGAAACCGCCGCGCGGAACATCGCCGAGGTGTTCGCCGCCCTGGGTCCCGGACGCATCGACCGGGTTGTTGCCGGTGCCGGCGGGGTCGACACCGAGGAAGATGCCGAGACCCTGTGTTCCCTTATCGCGGTCCACGCCCCCGCGGCCGAGATCCTGGTGGTCCACGACACCCGGCTGATCCTGGCCGCGGGCCAGGCGTCCACCGGCATGGCCCTCATCCTAGGCACCGGTTCCGCTGCATGGGGCGTCAACGCCGCGGGGCGGGAGGGCAGGGCCGGGGGATGGGGCTACCTGCTGGGGGACGAGGCCAGCGGATACTGGATGGGGCGCGAGGCGGTGCGCCACACGCTGCGGGAGTTCAACCGCGGACAGGCGCCAGGCGAGCTGGGCCGGCGCGTGCTCGCCGCCAACGACGTGCGTTCCCCCGACGAATTGATTGCGCTTTTCCACGGCGACACCGACCGCCGGTACTGGGCGCAGCAGTCCCCGCTGGTCTTCGAGGCACTGGCGGCGGGGGACCCCGGGAGCGCCGAGATCGTCGCCGAGGCAGTGGACCACGTGTGCCGGATGCTCGGCGACCTCTCCTCCCTGCTGGAAATCAACGGGCCCGTCATCGTCGGGGGAGGCGTGGGCACACACCAGCCGGTCTTCCAGGAAATGCTGCGCACCGCCCTGGGTGCCGCCGGCCTGAAGGACATCCGCTTCCTGGAGGTCGACCCCGTGGAAGGCACAAGATTCATCTCCGACCACACGCCGTTGCCCGCCAATGCCCCCTAGGTGCGGTGACAGCCCCCAGAAAGGATCCGGGGCCTACTGCAGGAGGCGGCCCTTGGTCTCGGGGGCGAGGAACGCCATCAGGATGACCGCGGCCAGGACCATGGCCCCGGCCACCAGGAACAGGTTCCCCAGGCCCACCACGGGCCAGAGCGCTGCGAAAAGCAGCGGGCCGAACCCGGCGCCCAGGCGGCTGAACGAGGATGCCCAGCCGAAGCCGGATCCGCGCAGCTCGGTCGGATAGAGCTCGGACACGTAGGCGTACAGCACCGGGATGGCGATCTGCACGACGACGCCGAAGACCAGCAACCAGACAAGCGCCAGCGAGGGTGCGTTGAGCGTCACCGCGACCATGACCAGGATGATGGCCGAGAGGGGGCCGGTGATGCCCAACAGCCACTTGCGGCCCACCCGTTCCACCAGGAGGGCGGCTATGACCACGCCGATCAGGCCCATCAGCGCCATCACCGAGGTCATGAAGAACGCCGTGGACTGCACCATGCCGGTATCCGCCAGGATGGACGGCATCCACGTCAGCGCCAGGTAGTAGACCAACAGGATGGTCAGGAACAGCGACCACGACACCAAGGTGATCCGGGGGCTGAAGCGCCAGATCTTCACCAGCTGCTCGAGCCAGGAACCAGGTGACAGCCGCGGTGCGGCCTCCGGCTCCGGAAGCGTGTAGGGCTGCGCCGTGGCACCGGTGCGGGCCACCATGTCGTCAATGACCTTCGCCGCGGCCTCGCGCTGGCCCTTGCGGACCAGGTAGAGCGGGGACTCCGGAACGCTGCGCCGCACCCAGAACACCAGCAGTGCCGGGAGCACCATGACGGCAAGGATGAGGCGCCAGTTACCGGTGGTCGCCTGCACCCAACCGGAAATGAAGAAGGACAGGGCCGCGCCGACCGGCCACCAGCCGTCCATGGCCGTGAGCACCCGGCCACGCTGCTTGGACGGGGTGAACTCGCCGACCAGGGCATAGTCCACCGGTATGCACCCGCCCAGGCCCACGCCGGCAATGAAGCGGAAGGCGACGAACCACGCAAAGCTCGGGGCCAGGGCCCCCGCCACGGTGAAGATCGAGAAGATCAGCAGCGTCCAGGTAAAGGCCTTCTTGCGTCCGATCTTGTCGGCGATGGTTCCCCACAGGAACGCGCCCAGCGCCATGCCCACCAGGTTTCCGGTGCCCAGCAATGCCGCCGTGGTCCGGTCAAGACCCCACTCGGCGGCGACCAGGGGGATCAGGGCACCGTTGAGCGTGACGTCCCAGGCATCGAACATGAACCCGAGCCCGCCAATGATGAAAATCTTCCCCTGCACGCCCCACTTCCAGGGCAGGTTCTGGACGACCGACTCGCCGGTGGGCAGTTTCAGGAATTTGTTCATCGGGGAATGGCCTTTGGACAGGTGCGGTCTGGCACAGGACGAGTACAGCCACGGCAACGAGCTAGTTGGTGAGACAACGGAAAAAAGCATCCTCCCGTTGCAATGACAACGCTACGCGCTGAAACGGCAAACCACAGAATAGCCCTTGACTTTTTGTGGCTTTGCGTTTCGTGGATCGGCGTCTTTCCGGGTACCAGGAATTCGGCTAAGCCCCATGTGCCGGGGCTGTTCCGGTGCGGGGCAACCCGGGGTAGGCTCTGGATATGGGAGTAGATTGGACCGCTCTCGAAGAGGCGATACGGGTGTCGGCTCTTCGCCAGGCGGAAGAAATAATTCACCGTCACCCGGACGAAGTTTTCTATGCGATTGCCCTGGACGGGGTGACCGCGGACGAAACCGACCATATCGATTTGCCCGTGTTGGCGTTGAACTCCGAAGAAGCCCTGACTCGTGCCTTCGGCGACGACGAAGACGAAGCGCTTGAAGAGGACTTCGACGACGAAGACGAAGAGGAAGACTTCGAGGAACGTCCCGACGCCGACGACGACGGCTCCGACCGGGACGTCCATCTCCACGACAACGACCGCACCGATGACTCCGACGATGACGACGATGACGAGGACGATGACGATGACGTCGCCACGGACGAGGACGACGACGGCGAAGACATCGACGCGGTGCTCAAGGAATTCGATGCACTGACCTCGGATGCCGAACAGGGCTACTACTCGTCCAAGTGGAATCCCGCGGATTGGCAGTGGAGCCCCATCGAGCTTTTCGATGAATCGGCCACCGCACTGTGGAGCCAGGCGCTGAGCAACGTTGCCAGGGACCACGGGTGGGAAAAGACGAATCGCCTGTACTACGAGATGCTCATCCGCATCACCGAATCACTGCGCACGGCCTTGGCCACGGGCCGAAACGCGGATGTGGTGGTCTTCCTTTCCGACGAGGAGCACGGCGATGCACTCCTGCGCCGGTGCCTGACCGAGGCCCAGCTGGCCAAGCACTTCCCGGAGCTCGCCCACTAGCCGGGCAGGTTCGCGGGACCCTCCGGGAGATTGAGCTCGGCGAGGACCCGCGAATCCACATCTCGCAGCTGGACGGCCGTGATGCGTCCCAGCTCGGTGGGCACGGCACCGCTCAGGCGGGCCGTGCCCGTTTTTGTGGCGCTCCAGGAGCCGGCCCGGTCGACCTGGCCGGAACTGTCGATGACCCACAGCGAGAGAGTCCCGTTGGTGGGCAATCCAGTTCCGCTGAACTGCAGCTCGGTGCCCCAGGCCTTGGCGTTCATGCCCAAGTCCACGCGCGGACCCGCGGCCGATATGACCTCGTAGCTGGCATCGGGCGCCGGGGCGGGGCGCAACACGGGTGCCAGGAACACGCCGCCGGCAACGGACGCGGCGACGGCCGCCACCGCCGCGGTTCCCAGCCAGGCGCGCCGGGTGCGGCGCCTGGCCCGCATCCTCTCCAGCAGCTCGACCCCGGGGTCCGTGGCCGGCGCGGCGGTTTCCGCGGACAGCATCGCCCGGGCCGCCTGTGCGTCCAACGCGCCAAGCCGTGTCGTCACCGGCGCAAACGACGCAAGCTCCTCGCGGCACCGTTCACACGAGGCCAGATGCTCCTCGAAGCTGCGTGTTTCGTCGGGGGCGAGCCCGCCCAGCAGGTAGGCCCCCAGGTCCATGTGCTCGTTCACTGCTCGACCCCCATTTCCGCCAGGATCCCGCGCAGGGCCCTCAGCGCATAGTACGCCCGTGATTTCACCGTGCCCTGGGGAATCCCCAGGCTCGAGGCCGTTTGGGCCACCGTGGATCCAAGATAATGCAGATGGAGGACCACCTGCCGATGTTCAATGGTCAAGCGCATCATGGCCTCTTCCATGAGGATCTTGTCCAGGACCGCTTCCATGCCCGCGAACGCCCCGGCGGCCTCGGGGTCCTGCTCGCCGAGCGTCGAGGCGGATATCCGGGCGGCGGCCCGGCGGTGCCGGTCGATGATCACGTTGCGGGCCGTGGCAAACAGGTAGCTGCGCAGCGATCCGGTCAACTCCGGCGCGGCCTTCCAGACCTTGAGCACGGTTTCCTGCACCACGTCGTCCGCCTCGTCGCGGTCGGTGGCCACGCGCAGCACAAAACGTCTCAGGGCTTCTCCGTGGTCGCGGTAGATGTCCGACACCACTTGCGCATCTAGCGGCACATGGGCTCCATTGGGTCGCTTCGGAAACATGGGTTCACCCCACTAAGACGCATTGGAACTGCAAACGGTTCAACCACGTACCCAGTATGCGCAGAAAAGTCGGCAACAGCGTGAACCGTGACACGTTTTCATGCGTCTTAGCCGGTGAGAGATGCCTCGGGTGCACCGGAACCTGCCCCCGGGGGATCCCTGGCCCCACCGGCAAGAGGGGCCCAAGTCAGGCCCCCAAGTGTTAGGAATTGCATCATGAACCGGAAGATCCACACGAAGTTCGCCTCCACCGCGGCAGTGCTCCTCGGCGCGGCCCTGCTGCTCTCGGGTTGCGGGGACACCACCACCCCGGGGCAAAGCCCCGCCGCCACCACCTCCGCGGACACCGGGGGCGGCTATGCGGCCCCATCACCCACGGACACCGCAATGGCGGCCGCGGACCTGAAGACGGCAGAGACCAGCCTGGGCACCGTCGTGGTGGACGGGAAGGGCATGACCCTCTACTACTTCACCAAGGACACCAAGGGCACCACCACCAGCGCGTGCACCGGCGAATGCCTGGCCGCCTGGCCGATCGCCGTGGCCAGCGGCGACACCCCCGTGCTGGAGGGCGTCACCGGCGAGGTCGGCACCATCGACAGCCCCGACGGGGCCAAGCAGCTGACGCTCAACGGCATGCCGCTGTACTACTTCGCCAAGGACACCAAGCCCGGCGACGTCAACGGCCAGGGTGTCAACGACGTCTGGTACGTCGTCTCGCCGGCGGGCGAGATGATCAAGTAACACCGTAGCCGCGCAGGAAGCCGCCCACCGGGGTGCGGGATAAGATGGGTGCTGCACCCCCTCAATTCCGCACCCTGGGAGACTTTTGTGAGCCAGATTGTCCTTGATCGCGTCCCGCTTCGCCGGGCCTTGATTTCCGTCTACGACAAGAGCGGACTGGAGGAGCTGGCGGCTGGCCTGCACGCGGCCGGAGTCGCACTGGTCTCCACCGGCTCCACCGCGAAGCGCATTGCCGCCGCCGGGATCCCGGTCACCGAGGTCGAGGAAGTCACCGGTTCCCCGGAGATGCTTGACGGCCGTGTCAAGACCCTGCACCCGCGCGTGCACGGCGGCATCCTGGCCGACCGCCGCGTCCCGGCCCACATGAAGACCCTCGAGGACATGCAGATCGAGGCCTTCGACCTCGTCGTGGTGAACCTCTACCCGTTCGTCGACACCGTGCGCTCCGGCGCCGCGATGGACGACGTCGTGGAACAGATCGACATCGGCGGACCGGCCATGGTGCGCTCCGCGGCCAAGAACCACGCCGCCGTGTCCATCGTCGTGGACCCTGCCTCCTACGGCGACGTCATCGCCGCGGCAGCCTCCGGCGGCTTCGACCTCAAGTCCCGCCAGCGCCTGGCCGCCAAGGCCTTCGCGCACACCGCGGCCTACGACACCGCCGTCGCCTCCTGGACCGCCGCACAGTTCCTGGACGAGGACGGCGACGGAGTCATCGACTGGCCCGCGTACTCGGGCCTGGCCCTGGAACGCTCCGAGGTCCTGCGCTACGGCGAAAACCCGCACCAGCAGGCGGCCCTCTACGTGGACAAGGCGGCCCCGGCCGGCATCGCCCAGGCCGACCAGCTGCACGGCAAGGCCATGAGCTACAACAACTACGTCGACGCCGATGCAGCGCTGCGCGCAGCCTTCGACTTCGACGCCCCGGCCGTCGCCGTGATCAAGCACGCCAACCCGTGCGGCGTCGCCGTGGCCTCCGCGGATGCCGCGGACCCGATCGCCGACGCCCACGCCAAGGCGCACGCCACCGATCCGCTCTCCGCCTTTGGCGGCGTCATCGCCGCGAACCGCCCCGTGACCGCCGGCATGGCCAACACCGTCAAGGACATCTTCACCGAGGTCGTCATCGCCCCGGCCTTCGAGCCGGAGGCCGTGGAGATCCTTTCCAAGAAGAAGAACATCCGCCTGCTGGCCCTGCCCGAGGGCTACGGCCGCTACCCGACCGAGCTCCGCCAGGTCTCCGGCGGCGTGCTCGTCCAGGTTTCCGACAAGGTCGACGCCGATGGCGACAACCCGGCGAACTGGACCCTCGCAGCCGGCGAGGCAGCAGACGAGGCAACCCTGTCGGACCTGGCCTTCGCCTGGACCGCCGTGCGTGCCGCGAAGTCCAACGCCATCCTGCTGGCCAACAACGGCGCGGCCGTGGGCATCGGCATGGGCCAGGTCAACCGCGTGGATTCCTGCAAGCTTGCGGTCGAGCGCGCCAACACCCTGGGTGTCACCGTCGAGTCCACCGTTGACGCTGCCGGAGGGGCCTCCGGCGCCGAAGGCGTATCCGCCGAACGCGCCCGTGGCGCAGTTGCCGCCTCGGATGCGTTCTTCCCGTTCGCCGACGGCCTGCAGATCCTGCTGGACGCCGGTGTGCGCGCCGTGGTGCAGCCCGGCGGTTCGGTGCGCGATGAAGAGGTCGTTGCCGCGGCCAACGCCGCCGGCATCACCATGTACTTCACCGGTGCACGTCACTTCTTCCACTAAGAACAAGTGATCCGGCTGCCGTCGGCGTTCCCCCTTTGCGGGAAACGCCGACGGCAGCCTTCTGCTTTAACTTTGATCCGCCGATCCGCTTTCGGGTCCAGGACTGATTCCCGGATTCGGGGGCGGTTTCGTTTTGGGGCGCGGGGAAGTCGACCTTGCTGCCGGTGATATTCCATGGGGGGTCCTGGTTGCGTCGCGGCGGCTGGGTGGACGGGTGAATCAGGCCATTTGCGGAGGTGCCTGGATGTTGGTGAAGAGCTGCGTCCAGGTCTGGGCCGAGGGCCAGTTCTCAGGAAGATGTATTTTGATCGTCCTGGCGCTGGAAGCAATTCGTGCCTGGACTAGGATGAGTTTGGTGCGAAGGGTCACCATCTTGGCGCGGGTGAAGCGTCCCGCGGCGAGGATGCCAGCGGCCCGGCTGAAGTTGTAAGCATACGAACCGCTCCATCCCGGGCTCGGGATCGAGCCCTCGGCATTGACCGGGATTCCCATGAAAGTTGTCGATATCTCGCCGAGGTCGCTTGGGGAAAGTTGCGGGACTTCTATGCTGATCGGCCTAGCGGGGGGAACTGACTTTGCCGACACCGCACCCGAATCGTCGCTGCTGTGGGAACTCCGTGGGCGTGCGTGGCGTGGCCAGATAGAGGTGGGCAAGTCGGCGCCGGATAACGGTGAAGGCCACACCCTAAGAGCCGCGAGTTCGTGACGGTGTCGTAACGACCAGCCGGTGTAACGTCATTGCAGGATTTGTCGCTATCGGTGATGCGGTTACGAGTCATGCTTATGATGGAGTAATGCTAAATCCTGAGGTTGGGTCAACCATCATGCTGATACGCGCCGCGATTAAGGACCTCGGTCCTGGGGAACGCAAGGTGGCGGAGGCGATTATTCACGATCCATCGATTGCCAGTCGGCTAGGTGCCGCTGAAATTGGTGCGCAGGTTGGGACCTCTGCGGCAACCGTAACGCGTGCCTGTCAGTCGATGGGATTCGACGGTTACCCACATTTACGCACCTTGCTCGTGCGTGATGAGGGCGCCGCAGCACAAGTAGCCCGCGGCAGTGACCTTCACGAGCACGCTCTGTATCGTTTGTTCGCCGAGGCGTCTCGGGAACTGGATGCTGCGCCGGCGACGGTTGATCTGGAAGCTTTCGCCCGGGCCGTGGTACTGGTCGCCAACGCGCGACGAATCCTGCTCGTTGGCGCCGGAGGATCAGCAGCAGCAGTCTCCGCGATTGCCCTGCGATTTATGAGCGTCGGCATTGCCGTAGAAGCGGCGCAGGAGCCCACGTTGCAGCTACTCGCATGTCGACTGTTGGCACCCGGTGACGTCGTGCTGGCAATTAGTGACTCCGGCGAAAATTCGTCCACCCTCTCGGCGGTCGAGGCTGCACGTGCTGTTGGCGCCAGCGTTGTTGCCTTCTCAAGCTTCCCTCGATCAGCGCTTGCCGGGATGGCCGATGAAAAACTCATCATTGGGGCCTCCGGCCGACCGTGGCCAGATTCCATACTGACGAGCAACATCCTTCAGACCTTCCTGCTCAATGCGCTCGTCGCAGCAGTGGAAGAGGCTCGCGGTCCTAGCGATAAGACCGCGACAGTTTTCGAAGACATTATCAAGGCGGTGACAGGCAATCGCCGCCCGGGCGATCCCGAAAATCATTCACCCTCCGTTAACCTGTAATACTTTTACCGTTTCAACCCATCCTCTGTAATGGAATTACACCGCACTTCCAGCGGCGTATGACTATAAGGAGTCCGGATGGGCAGCATCACTATCGAGCGGGTCAGCCGCCGCTTTGGAACGACGGTCGCCGTCAACGACGTCAGCCTGACCGTCGACGACGGCGACTTCCTGGTGCTGCTGGGGCCCAGCGGATGCGGTAAATCAACCCTGCTGCGGATGCTGGCCGGTTTGCTGCCCACCACCGAGGGGCGGTTCCTCGTTGACGGCCTGGACGTTTCACAGCAGCACGCGCGGAACCGTGACCTCGCCATGGTCTTTCAGAGCTACGCGCTCTATCCGCACCTCAGCGTCGCCAGCAACCTCGCTTTCCCGTTGCGCGCCCGGCGAATGGCTAAGAGTGCGATTCGCGAGCGAGTAGCACGAGTTGCCGAACAGCTCGATATCGGCCATCTACTCGATCGCAAGCCCAAGCAGCTCAGCGGCGGACAGCGCCAGCGCGTAGCAGTGGGCCGCGCCCTGGTCCGCGAGCCCAAGGCCTTCCTCATGGACGAGCCGCTCTCCAACCTGGACGCCAAGCTGCGCACCGCGACCCGTCACGAGCTCGTTGACCTCCACCGCCGGCTGGGTGCCACGTTCATCTATGTCACCCATGACCAGGTTGAAGCGATGACCATGGCCACGAAGATTGCCGTGCTGAACGGTGGCCGGCTTGAACAGGTTGGCACGCCGCTCGATGTCTATGCCAAGCCCGCCTCGGTCTTCGTCGCAGGTTTCCTTGGCAGTCCTCCCATGAACCTCATCAACGCCAGCCTCACCTCCGAACGCGGCATTGTTCGTGCTACCGGCGACGGCATAGCCGCGGATCTATGGGCCGGCACAACACCGCCTATCGATGCCGTTCTCGGGCTTCGCCCCGAGCATTTGTTGATCGACGGCGGGGGTCCGGTGCAACTGGATCTACTGGTCGAGACCGTCGAGCACCTTGGTCACGAAAACCTCCTGTTCTGCACCTTCGGTGCAGAGCGCCGAAGCGTCGTGCTCCGCACCGCTGCCGACGCCGCAATCGTGGAAGGCCAAACGCTCCGCGCCGGGGCCGCGATCGAGCATGTACATCTCTTCGATCGGGACAGCGGCCGCCGCCTTGAGTGGCAGAGCGACTCTGAGCTTGTCACGACAGATCATGCCCTCGTAACTGCCTGACCTCTTTGCAGCATCACCCATTTCTTACCTATTGCGAAAGCGAAACACCATGCCCACACGCCCCAGCCTCTTTGGCTACCTTGGCTTCGCCGTTGCCGCGGCCCTTGCCCTGACCGGCTGCGCACCAACTGCCACTACCGCCGGTTCCACATCACCCGCGCCCGCTTTTGATCCCAACCAAAAGGTGGAGATCGTCTTCGAAAGCTATAACCTCGCATCCGCCACCTGGGAAGGCCCGATCCTCTCGCTCGTCGAGCAGTTCGAGGCCAAGTACCCCAACGTGGACGTCATCACCCAGGCGAACGGTGATTCGACAGCCGCAGGAGGTACTTCAGCGAGCGTGCAACGGCAGGTCGTCGCCGGCAACCCGCCGGACGTAGTGCAAATGACTTTCGATACGCTCAGCTACGCGGTCAGTGACCTCCAGGCACAGCCCCTGAACACACTCTACGGGCAGGACTCGGTCGACGAGCACTTCGCCGGTAAGTACCCCATGCACGAAAACGTACGGAACTTTGGTGTCGTCGACGGGAACACCTATGGCATCCCCTACGTGCTCTCGACGCCCATCTTCTTCTACAACGCCACGGCACTCGCCGACGCCGGCATCACCAAGCCCGACTTCTCGACCTGGGAATCCGTGGCTGACATCGCCTCCAAGGTCTCAGAAAAGACCGGTGCGCCGTCCTTCGGCAATTCGTGCCTCGACGCAATCGGCGAGTGGTGCTACCAGTCAATGGTGCGCTCAGCTGGTGGCCGCGTGCTGAGCGAGGACGGATCGGCGATCACGGCCGGTGAGCCCCGCGCTACCGAGCCTCTCGCCGCCATGCAAGAGCTGCACGAGGCCGGCGTCCTGCAGAACGGAGACTTCAACGACCAGTACGAAGCCTTCGCCGCCGGCACCACGCAGATGCACATCAACTCCGCTTCGATGCAGGCAGCTTTCCAGAAGGGCGCCGCTGCCGGCGGCTGGAAACTCGCCGCAGCCCCGATGCCCGGCATCAAGGGCCAGCCTGTGGTGCCGACCTCTTCCGGATCCATGCTCTCAGTCTTCACCCAGGACCCCGCCAAGCAGGCGGCCGCGTGGGAGTTCACGAAGTTCATGACGAGCCCCGCCGCATACGAAGTCATTTCTCCGCAGATCGGCTACCTGCCGCTGCGCACCACCATGACCGAGGAGGGCGGTCCCCTCGCAGGATGGGCAACCAAGCAGGCCGACCTGCTCACCCCGAACCTCGAACAGCTTGAGGCCATCGAACCGTGGGTAGCCTACCCGGGCAAGAACTACGCGCAGATAGCAACCATCATGATGGACGCCGTCGAGCAGGTCGCATACCAGGGCGCCGACCCGACGACGACCATGGCCGACGCCGAAGCACGTGCCCAGAAGCTGGTCAAACAGTGAGCTCAACCATGCTTGATCGGAACGAGGGCACACAGGGTGCCCCCGTTCCGGGGCTTTACAACCTGCGAAGCACCGGCAACTGGAAAGCCGCCGGCGGCATCATTGCACCCGGTCGGCTGTACCGGTCCGACTCCCCGGCACGGCTCGACGCAGCAGGCGCAGCAGCGCTCGGCGCGCTCGGTATCGATCTCATCATCGACCTCCGCTCCATTGAAGAAGTCGAGTCGGCTAGCTACGAGTTTCCCGGCATCCGGCGCACCGGCATCCCGGTCGAGCTGCTCAACCCGACCGCAGCACTGACAACCGAGCGGACACTCGGGGACCTTTACGCGAGCTTCATCGACCGGTGCGGTCCGATGATCATCACCGCACTGCGCACCATTGCCGGCCACGATCAAGGAGCGGTGCTCGTCCACTGCACCGCAGGCAAAGACCGCACAGGCATCGTTGTCGCTCTCGCGCTCCTGGCCGTCGGGACACCGCGCGCCGAGGTCGTCCGCGACTATGCGGCCACCCACGCCAATCTCAGCGGAGCCTGGACCAAAATAATCTTGGATTCGCTCCTCATCGACGCCGCCTCCTTGCCCAGCAACGTAGTCGAAATCGTCAATGGCAGCCCCGCACCGATCCTTGAGGCTCTCTTGGACCGGCTCGACCTCGAGCACGGAGGAGCAGCCGGCTACCTGCTCAGCCACGGCTTCGACGATGACGATCTCAATGCGCTTCGAGCCCGCCTCGTGACCACTACCGCCGCCACCTCAAAGGGAACCTCATGAACATCGGTCAGTACCCCGACCCGAGCCACACGATCCTGCACCTCAGCGACACTCACCTGGTCAACGAACGACGGCCGCTCTACGGTGCCGTCGATTCGGACGCGAACCTTGCCGCGCTGCTGGACCGCCTCCGTGCTGCCGGCACCCAGCTGGACGCCATTGTGCTCACCGGTGACCTGGCCGATGCCGGCGCCGAGGATGCCTACGTGCGCCTGCGCGAACTCGTCGAGCCCTTCGCCGCGGAACTCGGATGCCCCGTGCTCTGGGTGATGGGCAACCACGACGACCGCGCTGCGTTCCGTACCGAGCTGCTGCGCGAGGAGGCGGGCACCGACCCGATCGACCGCGTGCATGATGTAAACGGCTTACGCATCATTGCGCTCGACTCAACTGTGCCCGGCCACCACCACGGTGAGCTCGCCCCGGCGCAACTGGACTGGTTGAGCGAGCAACTCGCGACCCCGGCCGAGCATGGCACTCTCATTGCATTGCACCACCCGCCCATTCCAACCATCCTGCCGCTACTGCAACTCGTCGAGCTCAGGGACACGGCGCCTTTTCAGGAGGTCGTGCAGGGCACGGACGTGCGCGGCATCATTGCCGGGCACTTCCACTACTCGACACATTCAACCTTCGCAGGCATCCCGGTTTCCGTCGCGGCGGCCACCTGCTACACGCAGGACCTGGCGCTGCCATTGGGTCAGTCGCGGGCAAGGGATGCGGCGCAAAGCGCAAACCTCGTCCATGTCTATCCCGACCGTATTGTGCACTCGCAGTTGACACTCGCCGACGGCCCGACCGTCTACGAGATCTCACCCGCACAAGCGCAAGAATGGATGGACCAGGCCAGCGCGGGGAAGTCCTTCGTCGCAACCGGGCTTCTGGAGAGCTGATGTTCAGTCCACTACCTCTTGAAGGTCTCCGCGAAGCCGACACCACACCAGCGAAGGCCCGCAACCCTCGCGGGCTGCGCAACATCAAACACCTAGTGCCATACCTCTACGTGCTGCCCGCTGTGGTGCTCGTCGGGGTGTGGATTTATGCTCCACTCATCCAGACCGTGAATCTCTCGTTCTTCGACTGGAATATGTTGCCCACGTCCCCGTCGACTTACGTCGGACTGGGTAACTACACCGACGTCATCAACCTGCCCGAGATGCGTACAGCGGTGGCGAACACAGGACTGTACGTTCTCGCCGGGATCGCTTTCCTCGTTCTGCTGCCCACCGCCGCGGTGCTCGTCGTGCGCCGCCTGAGCCGCCGCGCCTCAAATGCGTACCAGGCGCTCATCTTCCTGCCCTACCTCATGACTCCCGTCGCGACCGGCGCGCTCTGGCGCTGGCTCTTCGCCGAACAGACCGGACTCATTACGCAATGGGCCGCTGCCGCGGGCATCGAGCTCGGCAACGTCTTCCGTGACCCGAACACGTCGCTCTGGGCGATCGTGGTGATTCTGGGCTGGCAGATGATCGGCTTTGGGGTACTCATGGTCAGTGCCGGCTATACGGGCATCGACCCGCTCTACTCCGAGGCGGCATCCATCGACGGAGCCAGTGAACGGCGGATCACGTGGACCATCGTGCTGCCGCTGCTCTCCCCGACCCTGGCTTTTCTCGGACTCATGGCGGTGCTGCTCGTCGCGCAATGGTCCTTCCCCCTCATCGACCTGCTCACCCAAGGCGGACCGGGCTCCAGCTCAACCAACGTCTACCACCTGCTTTACGTCTTCGGCTTCCAGAACTTCGACGCAGGCATCTCCTCCGCCGCAGGCGTGCTCTTCTTCATCTCCTTCAGCCTCATCGCCTGGTTCTTCGTAGAACTCAGCGAGCGGCTTAGCTTCTACGACGACTAGGAACCGCTCATGGCCTTCTCCCTTGTACAACCCCTGCAGCCGAGCGCACCCATTGTGCTCGCTCCCGTGGAACCGCTGATTCGCAGAACCGGAACCTGGCTCTTGCGTCAGGGACCCGCACACACCATCATGATCGTGCTTGCCCTGCTCGCCGTAGTGCCGCTGCTGTGGCTGGTGATCACGGCATTCGCCGCACCCGAAGCAATGGCTGGCGGTCGGCTGACTACGCCGTCATTCTCATTCGAGAACTTCGCCTACGTCTTCGACGCGATACCGATGCTTCAGATGCTCGGCAACACCGCCGTGATGGCGATCAGCATGAGCCTCGCGCAATTGCTCGTCGCCATCCTCGCCTCCTATGGTTTCGCAGTCTTCGACTTCGCGGGCCGCAAAGTGATTTACCTGCTTTTCGTCGCGTCTTGGCTTGTACCGTTCCAAGTGACAATGATCCCCAACTATGTGCTCGTATCGCAGCTCGGGCTACTTAACACTGTTGCCGGCATCGTGGTGCCCAACCTTTGCTCGGCCTTCGCCGTGCTCATGCTGCAGCAGCACATGCGGGCCATCCCGCGTGAACTCATCGACGCCAGTGCCATGGACGGGCGCGGCACCTGGGCTACCCTTTGGCTAGTCATCGTGCCAAATCTTGTGCCCGCACTGGCCTCACTCACCGTAATCCTCATGATCTCCGCATGGAACGAGTACACCTGGCCCCTGCTGGTCATGCAGCAGGAAACCAGCGTGGTACAGGTCGGCATCCGCTCCTTCATGGGTGCCGAAGGCAGCAACTGGGGTGCGATCATGGCCGCCAGCGGCCTCGCCTGCCTGCCCATATTCCTGCTTTACGTCTTCCTGCAGCGCCAAATCGTAGCCGGCTTCGTACGATCCGGGCTCAAGTAAAACCAGAGGAGACCACTCACGCACGTTGCACTCGAGACGCTGCGCATGTGGCTGAAGAAGTACAAGGAAGCCCAGGGTGGAGCCGAGACAGAGCCGTAGCTGATCCTCTGCGAACGTGCCCGCATCTAGGAGCTTGAGCGTGAGAACCAGGAACTCAAAGCAGAGCCCGCGTTCCTGAAAGCAACCGGATACTTCGCAAGAGATCCACGGTAGTGGCGAAGAATGAATTCATCGACGCCTACGCGGAAACATTGAAGGCGCTGCGGCGCTGAAGGTGGTTCCAAGCTGACCGGCTGGCTACCGAAGGACCTCGAGGAGTCCGCCACCGATTGGGGCGAACTCATCAACGCTGTGCTGGTCCCGGCCCTGGAGGCGGGCGTCTCGCTGACCTACATTAAGATCGACGAGGTCCTGGTCTCCATGGCCGGCCTGACCCTCATCATCTTGTTCTTCCTGTGCGTGCTCGTGGCCGGCTCTCCTCCTCGCTTCCCTGATGGTGCCGCTCCTGCGATGGGACATTTCCCGCCGAGTACAACAGACAATTTGCCGTTGCGATTTACGCAGTTTCCTCTGAGGTGACTGCATTGGCCGTCCATGGTCGGCTGCGCTGCGATTGCGGGTGCGTCAGTGGAACGCCATCCGGTCATTCGTTGGCCCGCGGGCTCAGGGGGTGGGAGTTCAGTACAGGAATATCGGCAGCCAGTCGTGGTTGTGCGCGTGCACCAGTACGAGGAACAAGACGAAGTCGAAGAGCAGGTGCACCGAGACGACGTAGGTCAAGGACTTCGTCAGCTTGAAGGTGTAACCCTGCAGCAGCGCGAAGGGGAACGTCAAAAGCGGGCCCCAGGCCTGGTAGCCGATCTCCCACAGGAAAGACGAGAAGATCACCGCCTGCAGGATGTTGGCGAGCCAGTCCGGAAAGTGCCGCCGCAGCAACGTGAAGGTGGTGCAGGTAAAGAACAGCTCGTCCCAGATGCCCACGGCATTCACTCCCAGGAAGAGCCTCCAGAAGATGGCGGGTTCGGAGGCGTCCGGCCAGTTTTGGTAGACCCCCGTGCCGATCAGGTACGCCGGCAAAATGAGGTAGCCCAGCGCCAACACACCGATCAGGTACAGCTTGGCGGCCAGCGGCCACTTGCGGCCGGTGTTCACCGGAAACTTGATGATCTCCTCGCGGTAGACAAACCGCGAGACCAGCCACGGCACCAGCACGGCCAACGCAAGCGCACCACCCATCAGGATCATGTGCTGGATGCTCAAATCGGCGTTGAGCGGAACCAAGCTGATGATCACCAGTCCGGCTGCGATAAGCGCAAGGTGGCGCGCGAGCCCGCGGTCGAGGATTGCCGCCGTGAGCAGGCTCAGGCCGAGCAGGCCGTAGCCCACCGGGTCATTGCCCACCCCGAAGAGCAGCACTCCGGACGTCGAAAGCAGCACTGCCGGCAGTAGTTTCCAACTAAGGGCGGTACGGGGCGGATCAGCCAGGATCGGTCTCACACCACCAGCATGCCAGCACCGCCCGCAGCGCAAAAGCGTTCACGCCGGCATGGCGCGCAATGCCGCACTAGGAAACGCGAATCACGTCGTTCGATGGTGTGGGAAGCTCGCGATCCGTCGGCGTTCGTCTGGCCATTGCCGTGGCGATCCGGATCGTTTCAGCGGTGTAGGACGCCTTCTTTAAACATGATGGAGTCCGCCACCGATCGGCGTGGCTTTGTTGTTACAGCCAGCCCTCGGGGTTTACCCATTCGCCGTTGACGATGACTTCGAGGTGCAGGTGGGGACCGGTCGAATTGCCCGTGCTGCCCGCAAGCGAGACGACTTCGCCGCGCGCGACTTTTTGACCCACGGATACCTTGAGGGCCGAGTTGTGGTTGTAGCTGGTGTGCAGGCCGTTGCCGTGGTCGATCTCCACGCGGAAGCCGGAATGGCCGGCCCATTCGGCCTGGACGACGGTGCCGCCTGCGGCAGCCTTGATCGGGGTGCCCATGGGCACGGCGTAATCCAGGCCGTTGTGGTTCATATAGCCGGGGCCCGTCGGGTTCTTGCGGAAACCGAAGCGGGAGGTCAGGCGGATGCTGTCCACCGGCTGGGAGAGCCTGGTGACTTTTCCTTCGTCAGCGCTGATGGCGGGCGCCGGCTTGGTTTCCTTGGCGACCTTTCCGGCGGCAACGGTGACAACTGGTGCCGGCTTGGCTTTCTTGACGTACTTGCTGGTCACCGAGGCGCGATCGACCGTGAGCTTGTCGTTGGCCGGGGCCTTGACATCCGCGACGGCGGTCTGTGCGACGCGCTGGGGTTCCGGGGCAACTTCCTCGGCTTCCTGCGCGGGGGCGGCGACGAATGCCAGGCCCGATACGGCGGCGACTGCGGCGAGCTTGTGCACCAACCCAAGTCGAGGGCGCCGGGGCCGGGTCGCGACCTTCAGGGAGTTGTCCGGGTCGTCGGCTTCGGCAGGCATCGCCATGGATGCCGGGTCCGGGGACGCTCCGTAGCGCAGGCCCGCCACAAAGCGGTGGCCAACATACTGCTGGGTATCAGTGGTCTCGGCTGAATCCGGGACCGCGCTCAGGGCGCGTCGGCCGGGTCGTCGGGAAGTGACTTCGCCGCTCAGTGCGGTGTCCACGATCTGCTCTAGTGAACCGTTGGCAGGCGAAGCGTCAACGGGGCCGAGCGCGCGGCGGCGGCCGGAATTGTGCTGCTGGGTCAAATGTTTACCTCTCATGTATCGCCTGCGAAGTTAGCTGTCGGATTCGAGTCATGAGATCAACTCGGCCGAGCGCGCCTGGACGGACTCGGCTTCACCCCAAGATCCGTGGTCCAAGACCAGGATCGGTTGAATGGGTCCTCCGCCCCTACCGAAAATTCTGACTCCGCGATCCGCCGGTAGGGTTGTGCGAACCGGATCGGGGCTGGGTTGCCTAATAGCAACCTGACCTAAAACCCTACGAGGGTATATATAAAAGTTACAATTCCGTTATCAATCCATGCGGCGGACGAACACATGGGCGCCGAAGTCGGTCGGAATCTCCGGCGCGCCTTCGATCCCTGCGCCAGCAGAATGACTTAGAGTGGCCTCTTTTCAGGGTGACTAGGCCCCCGGGCGGATGCCGCACTCGTTGGCCTGCGCCAATAGCTTGGGTTCCACTTGGTTGATTTTGGGCTGATGAGCGCCCAGGGACTGCATCTTGAACGTGACCAAGAATACGGTCGGCCCGGGGTCTGCGGCGGGGCTGATGCTCCCGTTCAGGTTGGTCGACGGGCCGAACCGCCCACCACGACCCACTAAATCAGCAGGGTCCTATCACGGTGTGGACGATGTGGCTCCCAGCCAGGGTCTGGGGCCAGGATCCCAGTGACGCGCGCCATGATGATCGTGATTTGGACGAAGGCAAGCGCGCGGGAACTGAGCGCCGGAGGGCGCGACGTCAGGGCCGCCCTTCCAAGGATTGGGACTGGAGGCTCCCGGGCCGGGCTGTTAGTGGTGGGTGGGTAGTCGCCTCAGGGATAGGCTGACCCATGATTGACACGGGACTTACCGCAAGCATGCGGCCCCTTCTCTCATCACCAGGAGCAGAGTATGCCGAATTCCCCCTTCGAGTACTGGCAAAGGGTTCGTGCGGAGCGACGTGCAAAGGCCGCCCACCGCCTCGGCCTGCGCGAACGACCTTCCGACGGGTTGGTCGTTCACCGGCACCTCGCCCGACTGCGCCGCCCGCCGTTGGCAGGTACCAGCGGCGGGCTGACTGCGGTGATGGGCGCGGTACTGCTCGTGTCAGGGCAGCCGGATTATGTTGACCGGTTCGCCCCTGTCTGGGCGCCGCTCGTAGGTGGAATCCTCGTCATCCTTGCCTCCGCATCGGTCCGGTTCTGCAAGCCATTGTGTGTTTTGGCGACGGTATTCCTGGGGCCGCCCGCGGTCGCGCTCGTGTTCCACCTGCTGCGTGCGGTGGGGGCGATCCCCTTTCCGGTGGACCTGTTTTCGATGCTGGTCTCCCTCGCCGCCACCGTCACGATCATTGCCGCATGGCTCCAGTGGAGCCCACTGCGCACGGGCACCGGCTTTCCCCTGGAGACTCCCAGATGGATTGCCCTGCTCGGCATCACCGTTGCCCTGATCTATCCCGGACTCAAGACACTCTGGGTTGCGGGTGGAACGTGGCTGGCCCCCGCGGGCTCCCACTCAGTGGATGGGGCTTACCTCGCGCCGGTGGCACTTGCCGTGATGGGGACGGCGGCGACGGCGGTGGCCTTGCGGTGGTGGCGGCGAGATGCCCCGCGGTGGGCACACCCCACTGCAGCTGCCGGGGGCTTGACGCTGATCGGGCTCGGCACCGCGGGTCTCCACTCATCGCTTGCCCACGCGTCGGACGAGGGTCCCTTGCTGGGTGTGCTCGTCTACGGAGGGTGGCTGATCTGGGGACTGGCGACACTTGGAGTCGCAGCACGCCTGTCGCACCGTCGCACGGACCCACACCGAACCTCTTCGACTGTGCGGTGACGGCCATACGATTCGGTTCGACGGACTTCGGCGGGGAAATGGCGCGGGTGCTTACGCCAGCCCGCAAACGGCGGCGACAGATCTTGGGGTTTAAACCTCGGGGGACCTGGCTCGAAATTGTTAGCCGCCGCCTGGTGCGGCCACCCGGTAACGCTCGTCCAGATCGCGGACGCGGTGGTACGGGTCATTCCATTGCCCGTACTCGCTGTGCAATCCTTCGGTTGAAATGCGCTCGGTGTTTGGACTGTCATCTTCACCGGACCGTCAATTCGAGGCAAACGCCCATGCTGGGCACAACAAAAGGAAGCCGAGCCGCTTTTCGGCGGCTCGGCTTCCTGTTGTTGCGGGCGGATTTCGTCAGCGGAACCAGGTCCCGCGGCGGCCGCGACCTAGCCCTTGCTCCATTGGCCTCGGGTGGCCACGTACGATGCCGTGGCGCAGGGATCGGGCGCGTAGGGCACGTCCTTGCAGGCGCGCACCCGGAAACCGTCGGCTCCCGGGGCATAGGTGGGAATGACCCTCCTGGACGAATCGTAGAACCGGTCGCGGTTGCCGTAGCCACAAACATTCGTGGTAAACCGCGCCCAATTGGTGTCGGGCGCGTAGTTGCGGACACCTTGGACCTGGTAGTACACGCAGCGGCCGTCCTTGGCATCATCCGTCAGGTATAGGTTGAAGCCCATGTGGTCGCTGTCGTCTTTCCACACCTTTCCACTGCTCTTGGCCCAGGAGTTGTCCATCGAGTAGCTTTCGTACGCCTGGGCAGGGGCTGCGAAGGTCAGTGACGCCAGCACCAGTGCGGCGGCAGCCGCAAGGCTGCGTTTCATGTGTTTCATCGAAGTTCCTCAACTTTTCGAATTTGATGGGGTTCGCAAGTGTCCGGACGCCTGCGACGCTACCAGCCGCCGCTCAGAAAGAATAGACCCATCGCATGGATTTATTAGATTTATCTTCAACTAAGCTACCTTCAACAAATTGGCCGTCGCCAAGGCAAAGTGCCGGCTGTAAGGCAGGAAATCCGGGTCCTTCAAGGCACAAGAAGCGTATCTTGTCGCCGTTCGCAGGGCTGGTTATCGCAAGACCATGGAATTGCCGAACTTTCATCCGCGGCCCATCCAGTCGTCTATCGCAACCTTAACCGCGCGTGATCAGCCGTCGGCCAGGACCGCGTCCAAGGCCACCTAGACGCAGTGCCGGCGACACCCAGTGCGGTCACACTCGAGGAAAATGGCGCCAATCCTGATTCAGGGAATTCTCGTCGCTCTTGCACCGCAGGAAGACCGTCTTGTGGGCATTCGTGGCGCCCCAACCACGGGAATTACTCGGTCTGCCTTGAGTGCCCGGTCAGGCTGACCCCTCAGCGTGAATTTCCATGCCGAACATACCCATGCCCCAGCCCCGCCCTGACCCGTCGTGCCAGGGCATGGCCTGGCGCGACGGGCTGCACGCGGCCATCCCTTCGGGATTCCAGGTCGGCGGCCGTGGTCGGGATGGGGGTGGGGCATGGTGGTCCGGGTACGCCAAGGCCCCCGGGCGATTGATTCGCCGGGGGCCAACGTTCATTTCTTGGCAGGAGAACCGCCTAGCGCTGCTTGTCCACCGTGACGAAGAACGAAATGCCCAGGCCGACGGTGGCCAGGATAGCCCCGGTGACGAATGCCACGTGCGCGCCGGAGAACAGGGCGTGGGCCAGGTCAGATCCCTCCTCGAGCTTGGCTGCTGAGAGCAGGGACATGACCGTCACGAAGATGGTGGTGCCGATGGCGCCGCCGAGCTGCTGTCCGGTGTTGAAGATGGCTGATCCGTGGCCGTACAGGCGCGGCTCGACGGTGGCCAGCGCCGAGGACATTAGGCCGGTCATCAGCAGGGCCAGCCCGATGGAGAAGACGATGTGGTTGACCATGAACGTCCACAGCGCGGTGTCCGCATCCACGGTGACGTACAACCACTGGCCCAGTGCCAGCATGGCGGCGCCCGGGATCAGGACCGGCCGGGGGCCGAAACGGTCGTAGACGCGCCCGAAGATCGGCGCGACAACGGCCTGGGCCAGGCCGCCGGGCAGCAGCATCATGCCGATGGACAGGGTGCTGATGCCAGCACCTGACTCGAGGATGATCGGCACCATGACGATGGTGCCCAGCAGGGTGCCCATGGCGATCATGATCATCAGCACCGAGAAGGTGAAGGTGCGGGCCTTGAACGGGGTCAGGTTCAGCAGTTCCTTGCCGACGCGGGTCAGGCGCACCTGGCGCTTGATGAACAGGGCGAGGGCAACCAGGCCGACGGCGAAGCAGCCGATGGCCGGGACCGGGTTCTCGCCGGCGTGCTCGAGGCTGGAGATGCCGTAGACCAGGAAGCCGAAGGCCAGGGCCGAGAGCACGACCGAGAGCACATCGAGCGGGATCTTGCGGGCCGTCGAGGGGAGCTTGATGAAGACGATGCCCAGGATAAGAATGATCACGGCCAGCGGCGCCATCAGGATGAAGATGTAGTGCCAGGTGAAGGTGTTGACGATTGCACCGGAAACCGTCGGGCCGATGGCCGGACCCACGGAGATGACGATCGAGTTCAGGCCCATGATGGCCCCGCGCTTGCGGACCGGCACCAGCGTCAGCGTGGTGGTCATCAGCAAGGGCAGCACGATGGCGGTGCCGACCGCCTGGATGATGCGGGCCAGAAGCAGCACGGCGAAGCTTGGGGCGACGATGGCGACTACGGTGCCCACCAGGAAGCTGGACAGCGCGAAAATGAACAGGTTCCGGGAGTTGAAGCGCTGCAGCAGGTAGCCGGTGGTCGGGATGACCACCGACATGGTCAGCAGGAACCCGGTGGTCAGCCACTGCCCGGCTGCCGCGGAGACCGACAGGTCCACCATGATCGCCGGCAGGGCAACGCTGAGCACCGTCTCGTTCAGGATCATCAGGAACGCGGCAAGTGCCAGCGAGCCGATGATTCCGGTCAGTTGCTTCTTTGACAAGGCGGGTGCGTCCTGCTGAGCTGGAGCTGCCGGCGGGGAAATCGTGTCTTCTGTGGTCAGGGCCATCGGGAGGTACCTCTTCTGTAAGATTTGAATCCACCAAATCATGTCACGGTCTGACAGCTTTGGTAAGCTAAATCTGTCAGAGTGTGACATGAAATATAGTTTGGCGAGCGCCTGCACCTGCCGGGGCGAAATGCCGTTTCGAGAAAAGAGTTGGGCCTTGGGTATCCGAGAAGAGCGCCGCGCCCAGATGTTGCGCGAGATCCAGGGCGCCACGCTGGACCTGGTCGAGCAACAGGGGCTCGATGCCACGACCATCGGCGACATCGCCGCGCGCGTGGGCATTTCCGAGCGCACCGTCTTTCGCTACTACGCGTCCAAGGAACACGCGCTCATGCCCGGCCAGCAGGGGTTGATCGACACCCTGGTGGGCCGCGAAAGCGCGCACTCCACTGCCTCCGGAATCCTGGGCGACCTGCTGGAGGTGTGCCGCGAGCTCTTCGCCCTGGAAGTCGAACAGAGCGATTTCCGCAGGATATCGCGCCTGCTGGTTCGGGAGCCGGAGATGATGCGGGTTGTCGCGCGGCAGGAACGGACCCTGGTCGAAGCGCTCAGTGCGGCACTCGTCCAACGGGGTCATCTGGGGTCCATCCAGGCGCTCTTGGTCGCCGAGGTGGTGACCGCCGCGTGGCGTGTCGCCTGGCAGGCTTTTGCCCGTCAGGAATTCGACGGCGTCGACTCGGATCCGGTGGACCTCTTCGACGAAACCGTGCGCGAGCTGGGGGAGTTGTTTCCGCGCACGTGAGACTCCGATCCCCGAGGTTCAGTTACGCGGGGTTAACTTAACGAGGGTGGGTGGCCAGGGGGCCGACTGCCCCGGCTTTTCGCGGTGAAACAGGGTCGGGGGAGAAGGGGAGTCTCGCCACAAAAAGTGTCTGTGCGCGACAAATCGGGTAAGTTAGGGCTGTTGAGATCAATTCGGACTACACATATCCGATAAGACCGTTCAGGGAGACGCCTCACCTATGGCCAAGATTATTTATACCCACACCGACGAAGCTCCGATGCTGGCAACCCACTCGTTCCTGCCGATTGTCGAAGCGTACGCCTCGACCGCGGGTGTAGAGATCGAGACGCGAGACATCTCGTTGGCCGGCCGCATCATTTCCGTCTTTGGTGACTACCTCACCGCCGAGCAGCAGCTTCCCGACGCCCTGGCAGAACTTGGCGCACTGGCCAAGAGCCCGGATGCCAACATCATCAAGCTGCCGAACATCTCGGCCTCCATCCCGCAGCTCAAGGCGGCCATCGCCGAACTGCAGGCCGCCGGCTACGCACTGCCGGACTACCCGGACAACCCGTCTTCCGACGAGGAAACCGACATCCGCGCCCGCTACGACAAGATCAAGGGTTCCGCCGTGAACCCGGTCCTGCGCGAAGGCAACTCCGACCGCCGCGCCCCGCTGAGCGTGAAGAACTACGCCCGCAAGAACCCGCACTCCATGGGTGCCTGGACCGCGGACTCCAAGACCAACGTCGCCACCATGTCCGAGGACGACTTCCGTGCCAACGAGAAGACCGTCGTCATCGAGGCGGACCAGAACCTCTCGATCCGCTTCGTCGGCGAAGACGGCGAAGTCAAGGTCCTGAAGAAGTCCCTGCCGGTGATCAAGGACGAGATCATCGACGGCACCGTCCTGCACGCCGCCTCGCTGAACGCGTTCCTGAAGGACGCCATCGCCCGCGCCAAGGCCGATGACGTGCTCTTCTCCGCACACCTGAAGGCCACCATGATGAAGGTCTCCGACCCGATCATCTTCGGCCACGTCGTCAAGGCCTACTTCTCCGAGCTCTTCGAGACCTACGGCGAGCAGCTTGAGGCAGCCGGCCTGAACCCGAACAACGGCCTGGCAGCCATCCTCGGCGGGCTCGACGAGCTCTCCGACGACGTCCGCGCCGGCGTCGAGGCATTGATCGCCAAGGGCTTCGAAGAGGGCCCGGCCATCGCCATGGTCGACTCCGACAAGGGCATCACCAACCTGCACGTCCCCTCGGACGTCATCGTCGATGCCTCCATGCCCGCCATGATCCGCACCTCGGGCCACATGTGGGATGCCGAGGGCAAGGAACGCGACACCCTGGCCGTGCTCCCGGACTCCTCCTACTCGGGCATCTACCAGGTCGTCATCGACGACTGCCGCGCCAACGGCGCCTACGACCCGACCACCATGGGCACCGTGCCGAACGTCGGCCTGATGGCCCAGGCGGCCGAGGAATACGGCTCCCACGACAAGACCTTCGAGATCAAGGCCGCCGGCCACGTCCAGGTCCTGGACGCCACCGGTGGCGTGCTCATCGAACACCAGGTCTTCGAGGGCGACATCTGGCGCGCCTGCCAGACCAAGGACGTGCCGGTGCGCGACTGGGTCAAGTTGGCCGTCAACCGCGCCCGCGCCTCGCAGACCCCTGCCGTGTTCTGGCTGGACGAGACCCGCTCGCACGACGCCACGCTGATCTCCAAGGTCAACGAGTACCTCAAGGACCACGACACCGAGGGCCTGGTCATTGAGATCCTGTCGCCGGTCGAGGCCACCAAGTACACCATCGACCGCATCCGCCGCGGCGAGGACACCATCTCGGTTTCCGGCAACGTGCTGCGCGACTACCTCACCGACCTGTTCCCGATCCTCGAACTGGGCACCAGCGCCAAGATGCTTTCCATCGTGCCGCTGATCGCCGGTGGCGGCCTGTTCGAGACCGGCGCCGGTGGCTCCGCCCCGAAGCACGTGGCGCAGCTGGTGAGCGAAAACCACTTGCGCTGGGATTCCCTGGGCGAGTTCCTGGCCCTGGCCGTCTCCTTCGAGCACCTGGCCAACACCTCGGACAACCCGCGCGCGCAGATCCTTGCCGACACGCTGGATGCCGCAACGGGCACCTTCCTGTTGGAGAACAAGTCGCCCAAGCGAAAGGCCGGCGAGCTGGACAACCGCGGCAGCCACTTCTACCTGGCCAAGTACTGGGCGGAAGAGATCTCCGCACAGACCAAGGACGCCGAGCTGGCAGCGGCCTTCAATGCCGTCTCCGAGGCACTGGGCGGCAACGAGGAAGCCATCGTGGCCGAACTCGCCGCCGTGCAGGGCGCCCCGGTCGACCTGGGCGGCTACTACCGCCCGGTCGAGGAGAAGGTCGCGGCCATCATGCGCCCGAGCTCCACGCTGAACGCGGCGCTGGAACTGCTCAAGAAGTAGTTTTCCGCTCCCTCAACGCAGCACGGCGAAGGCCGCCACTTTCCTTCCGGATCGTGGCGGCCTTTGCCGTGTACGGCGAGGCTAGAGCCCGCGGCCGACTTCCCAGATGCTCTCCGAGGTGCCGGTGAGCAGCGCATTGACGGAGGCCGCCTGCGCGTCGGTGAACGAGGCGATGTAGTCGACGATGGCCCGGGCCCGGCCCAGCCGCTCGATCTCCCCGCGCGAGGCCTCGGCGAACAACCTGGGGGATTCGGCATGGAGTTTGCGGTATTCGCCGGTTGCAGCCTCGACGGAGTCCAGCAGTCGGCGCGGTGCACGGGCGGCGTCCTGCGGATCGTCCAGCCATGCCGCCAGCCCCTCGGCCAGCGAGCGGATGATGCGGGTCTGGCCGCGCTGGTACAGCGCCAGGTCGGAGCGTTCGAGCACAAAGCGTTCGTGCACGAACTTGAGCACCACCACGTCATGCCAGGCCTCGTCGGCCAGCCGGACGTGCCCGCTGCGGACCTCAGGGTCCTTCTCCACCGCGATCGAGGCCTGCAGCCTGTCGATCCAGCGCCGGGTGAAGGCGGTGACGGCGCGGTCGGCATCCAGGCCGCCGTCATAGGGCAGGGACAGCAGGCCCTCGACCAGGTCGTGGCCCACGCGCTGCACCGAGGCGCGGAAGGCCTCGGCATTGGCGATCCACGGGTCCTTCGCCGCGACCCGCCGCCAGGTGCGCTCGAGCCCGTGGCCGGGCAGGCGCTGGTCCAGCTCGCGCGCATCCAGCCCGGCGAGTTCGGCCCCGGAGTCGAGCCAGCGCCGCAGCTCGGTGGAGACCAGGGAGTATTGCAGCACCCCGGCACGGTAGAAATCGTCCAGGTCGTGCACCGCGTAGGCGATGTCGTCGGCGATGTCCATGACCGAGCATTCCAGGGTCTGCTGGTGCTCGGCGATCTGCGGGAACACCGAGAGCACATCGCGCATCTCGGCCGCCTCGATGTCGTAGGCCGAGTACTTCAGCGCGGGGCTGCCTCCGCCAAGGCCCACGCCGCGAGGCAGCAGTTCCGGGGGCCTCACGGGCATGGAACGCCATTCGTTGCGGGTCCAGGGGTATTTCAGCACCGCCGCGCGCACCGCCCGGGTCAGGTTCAGCCCGCGCGGGCTCGCGTCGCAGCTGTCCAGCGCGGTGAGGATGCGGAAAGACTGGGCGTTGCCCTCGAACCCGTCGGGCAACCCGAGGATCTGGCGGGCCGCCCGGTCAAGTTCCTGTTCGCCCAGGTGCCCGAAGGGCGGGTGGCCCAGGTCGTGTGCCGCGGCGGCGGCCTGCACCACGACGGGGTCGCAGCCGCCGAGCTGCGCCACCAACGTGCGCGTGGGCTCGTCGGCATTGCGCAGCCCGATGGCGATGGAGCGTGCCACGGCCGAGACCTTCAGCGAGTGGGTGAGCCGGTTGTGCACCACGGTGCCCGCTCCGGCCTGCGGGATCACCTGGGTCACCGCCGAGAGCCGGGAGAAGTACGGGGAGAAGCGGATGCGCTCGATATCGACGCGGAATTCGTCTTCCCCGGGCCGCGAGTCCTCGCGGATCGCCCGTTCCCGTCCGCCGCTGAGGTGGGTCGTGTTCCTGTAGTCCATGGTGCGCACCAGCCTAGTGGAAGCCGGGGCGCAGGAACCCTGCGACGCGATCCGCGCAACGTCGCGGGCCCGGCATCCGGGCACGACGACCCGGGGTCCGGCCGCTGCGGCTTCCCCGGGCGGCGCTGGCAGCGCACGTCATAATGGCTTCACGCGTTTCGCCGGGCGTAACGCGCGGCGTAAAAATCCCCGCATATCCGGTGAAAGGGGCGAATCAGCCGCTGTAACAATGTGACCGGGGCCGCCGATGAAAATGACGCCGTGTGGACACATGAAGTGTTTTTGCCCTTCGTGACGGCCGGGCCGGCAAGCTCCTTGCGGTCTGGATCGGGGCTGTTCCAAGATGGATACATCAACCATCAAGAGCGGCTGAGAGATCTGGCTCGTTGACGCCGCAGCAACCATCATCCGATGGAGTCCCGTTTCGGGGATTCCTGTCGGCGAGGGTGCTAATGCCAGAAGCGATGGAGCCGCTTCAAGGTTCACACATCATCGCCGCAGGAGATCCGTGACGGATCCCTGGGGCTTTTGTGGCGATCCCTGATGCCTCCCTCGTACCAACGAGGAGACACACATGAGCATTGGAACGACAGCCGCACCGCCGTCACTGTCCTATGAGCTGTACCCGCCGGTGAACCGCGACGCCACCGAGGGGATCTTCAACAGCATCCAGGCCCTGGAGGCAACCGATCCGGACTACGTGTCGGTGACCTACTCGGGGTCCCCGGAACGCCGCAACGCGTCGCTGGAACTGATCGAGCACTTGGTCCAGAACACCCGGCTGCGCCCGCTGGCGCACCTGACCTGTGTGGGGGAGAGCCGCGAATCCCTGCAGAACCTCATCCGCCACTTCATCTCCCTGGGGGTCCGCGGGGTGCTGGCACTGCGCGGGGACCTGCCCACGGATCCGGATGAATGGCGCGGGGAATTTCCCTTCGCCCGCTACCTGATCGAACTCATTCGCGAGGTCGAGGCGGACCACTCGGCCGCCCTGGCCGGGGGACGGCTGGGCGTGGGCGTTGCCGCCTACCCGATCCGGCACCCGGAGTCCCCGTCCTTCGAGCACGACGTGGAGGTATTGCTGGCCAAGGAACGTTCCGGGGCCAACTACGCAATCACCCAGGTCTACTTCCAGGCCAATGAATACACCAACCTCGTCGAATCCGCCCGCCGTGCCGGGGTCACCATCCCGATCATCCCCGGCGTGATCCCGCTGAATTCGCTCAGGCGGCTGAACCGACTGGCCTCGATGACCGGGATCGCCCCCGACCCGTTCCTGGCCCACGCGCTGGAGACCGCCGGATCGGACGCCGAGCGCCACCGCATCGGCGTGGACGCCGCCGTCAACCTGGCCAGGCGCGCCTTCGAGGACGGGGCGCCGGGCGTGCACCTGTACACCTTCAACGACCACCGCGGCTCCCTCGACGTCATCGAACAGCTCGAATTGCCGCGGACCCGCGCACAGGCCAGCAACACCTGGGCCACCCGCGCCGCCGTCTAGACCCACCTGCATTCCCACCACTTTCCACAACGCCAGAAAAACAGGAGAAACACCATGTCGAAGCCAACCTTCCCCGCCGCCTCCGTCCTCGGATACCCGCGCATCGGGCCCAACCGCGAGCTCAAGAAGGCCCTCGAGGCGCACTGGGCCGCCCGCACCGACGAGGCCACGCTGCACGCCGCGGCCCTCGAACTGCAGAACTCCAACCTCGCCACCCTCACCGGGCTGGGCCTGGCGGCCGGCGACGCCTCGCTGCCGGGCGACTTCGCCTACTACGACCAGGTGCTTGACGCGACCGTCGCACTCTCGGCCCTGCCGGCCCGCTTCGCCGACCTGGCCGACGCCGACGGCGCCATCGACACCGCCGCATCCTTCGTGCTGGCCCGCGGCGACGAATCCCGCGCCCCGCTGGAAATGACCAAGTGGTTCGACACCAACTACCACTACCTGGTCCCGGAAATCGGCGAGGGGACCCCCGTCAAGGCCAACGCCACCGCCCTGGTCGAATCCTTCAAGGCCCACGCGGCCAACGGCAACACCATCCGCCCCACCCTCGTGGGCCCGATCACCTACCTGCTGCTGGCCAAGGCCGAGGACGGCGCACCGGCCGGCTTCGACCCGCTGTCGCGCATCGATACGGTCGTGGCCGCATACGGCGAGATCCTTGCCGCCCTGGCCGCCGCCGGCGCACCCTGGGTCCAGCTTGACGAGCCGGCCCTGGTCACCGACCGCGGCGCCGCCCTGGCGGTGCCCGGCGAACTCGCCGAGACCGTCTACTCGAAGCTGGCCGCCGCCACTCAGCGCCCGGCACTGCTGGTGAGCCTCGGCTACGGCACCGCCGGCGAGGTCGCCCGCCCGGGCGCCACCCAGGGCCTGCTGGCCCGCGCCGGCGTCGAAGCCGTGCACGCCGACCTGGTCCGCGGAGCCGTACCCACCGCCGAATTCCTCGGCGACCTGGCCGGTTCCACCCTGGTCGCGGGCATCGTGGACTCGCGCAACATCTGGCGCAACGACCTCGCCGCCTCGCTGGCCACGCTCGCCGCGCTGCGCACCGAGGTCGAAAAGGCCGGCGGCACCCTGGCCGTCGGCACCGCCACCTCACTGCAGCACGTCCCGCACGATGTCGCCCTGGAAGCGAACCTCCCGGCACACCTGCCCGAATGGCTGGCCTTCGCCAACCAGAAGGTCGCCGAGGTCATCACCCTGGCCAAGGGCCTGGCCGAGGGCGAATCCGCCATCGCCGCACAGCTCTCGGCCGCCGAGTCGGCCATCGCCCACCGCGCCGGATTCGCCGGGACCACCGTCGCCTCGGTGCGCGAGCGCCTGGCCAACCTCACCACCGCCGACTTCTCCCGCTCGGACGCCGAGACCCGCAACGCCGCGCAGGAGCAGGCCCTCGCGCTGCCGCCGCTGCCCACCACCACCATCGGCTCGTTCCCGCAGACCTCCGAGGTCCGCACCGCCCGCGCCGCCCACAAGGCCGGCACCATCGACGACGCCACCTACGAGGGCTTCCTCAAGGCCGAGATCGCCCGTGTCGTCGAGCTGCAGGAAAAGCTGGGGCTCGACGTGCTGGTGCACGGCGAGGCCGAGCGCAACGACATGGTCCAGTACTTCGCCGAGAACTTCGACGGCTTCTCCGAGACCGAGAACGGCTGGGTGCAGTCCTACGGATCGCGCGCCACCCGCCCCTCGATCCTCTGGGGCGACGTCTCCCGCCCGGTGGCCTTCACCGTCCCGTGGATCACCCACGCGGCCTCGCTGACCAACAAACCGCTCAAGGGCATGCTCACCGGACCGGTCACCATCCTGGCCTGGAGCTTCATCCGCGACGACCAGCCGCTGGCCACCTCCGCCAACCAGGTCGCCCTGGCTCTGCGCGATGAGATCGCGGACCTGCAGGACGCCGGGATCGGCATCATCCAGGTCGACGAGCCGGCGCTGCGCGAGCTGCTGCCGCTGCGCGCCACCGACCAGGCCAAGTACCTGTCCTGGAGCGTGGACTCCTTCCGCCTGGCCACCTCCGGGGCCGCTGACGCCACCCAGATCCACACCCACCTGTGCTACTCGGAATTCGGCGAGATCATCGAGGCCATCGACGCCCTGGATGCGGACGTGACCTCGATCGAGGCCGCCCGCTCCCGCATGGAGGTCACCGCGGATTTGACCGAGTTCGGCTACAGCCGCGGCATCGGCCCGGGCGTCTACGACATCCACTCCCCGCGCGTTCCCTCCACCAAGGAAATCGCCGAGCTCATCGACATCGCCCTGGCCTCCCTGGATGCCAAGTCGCTGTGGATCAACCCGGACTGCGGCCTGAAGACCCGCGGCTACGCGGAGACCGAGGCCTCGCTGGCCAACCTGGTCGAGGCAGCCGTCGCGGCCCGCGCCACCCTGGGCGCCACCGTCTAGTCCCGCATTGCGGGTGCGGCACCCACCTCGGGTGCCGCGCCCGCGCCGGGCCCTCCCGGCCCACGCCCGTATTCCCCTTGGCCCGAAAGGCACGATCATGGCCCCCAACACCTGGCACAACGCCACCACCGAAATCCATTCCGGGTACGCCCCCCAGGGCCCGCACCGCCCCATGACCGTGCCGATCTACAACTCAGCAGCTTTCGAATTCCCCGACTACGCCACCGCCGCGCAGCTCTTCGCGCTCAAGGCGCCGGGCTTCACCTACTCGCGCACCGGGAACCCCACCGTCGCGGTGCTGGAGGAACGCGCGGCCGCCCTCGAGGGCGGGATCGGCGCCATCGCCACCGCCACCGGCCAGTCCGCCGTCGCGATCTCCCTGCTGGCGCTGCTGCAGGGACCCAACCACCTGGTGGCCTCCAGCAAGCTCTACGGCGGAACCGTCGACCTGCTCACCGACACCTTCGCCGACTTCGGCATCACCGTTTCCTTCGTGGACCCGGCCG